>NZ_JBGWAB010000268.1:0-3772 GCF_041862025.1 Streptomyces sp. AB3(2024) | reverse complement strand
CCTCGGCGGCGGGCCCCGGCGCGCCCCGGACCTTCGACGCCGCGCCCGCGCGGGCCGCCCTGGCACGGCTCCTGCCGCGCCACGCGGGGCAGTTCACGCTCGTGCCCGCCCCGGCGGCCGGCGCCGACACCTTCACCGTCTCCGGCCGCGCGGGGGCCGTCACCGTGCACGGCTCCACCGGCGCGACGCTGCTCACCGGCGTCGGCTGGTACCTGCGGCACGTCGCCGGGGTGGACATCGGCCTGCCGGGCGACAGCCTCGGAATGCTCCCGACGACCCTGCCCGCGGTGCCCGAGCCGGTCACCCGCAGCGCGCTCGTCCCGCACCGGTACGCGCTCAACGACACCGACGACGGGTACGCGGGCGCGTACCGCTCCTTCGAGGAGCGCCGCCGGCAGATCGACGTCCTCGCCCTGCACGGGGTCAACGAGGTGTTCGTGCAGGTCGGCGCCGAGTACCCGTACTACAAGGCGCTCCAGGGCTTCGGCTACCCGGCGCGGGAGCTGCGCGAGTGGATCCCCGGCCCCGCGCACCAGAGCTGGTGGCTGCTGCAGAACCTGAGCGGCTTCGGCGGGCCGGTCACCGAACGGCTGATGCGCGAGCGGGCCGCGCTGGGCGGGCGCGTCGCCGAGCAGCTGCGCGGACTCGGCATGACCCCGGTGCTGCCGGGTTGGTTCGGCACGGTGCCGCCGCGGTTCGCCGCCCGCAATCCGGGGGCGGTCACCGTGGCCCAGGGCGACTGGGCGGGCTTCGTCCGGCCCGACTGGCTGGACCCCGCCTCACCGGTGTCCGGGCGGCTCGCGGCCGCGTACTACGCGGAGCAGCGGGCCGTCTTCGGGGACAGCACGATGTACCGGATGAGCCCGCTGCACGAGGGCGGGCGGACGGGCCGGGTGGACGTGAGGGCCGCCGCGCGGGCCGTCCAGGGCGCCCTGCACGCCGCGCACCCGGGGGCCCTGTGGGCGGTGCTGGGCTGGCAGGACGACCCGACGCCGGAGCTGCTCGCCGGGGTGGACACCTCCAAGCTGCTCATCCTGGACGGGCTGTCCGACCGGTACAACCGCCTGGACCGGGAGGACCGTTGGGGCGGCGTCCCGTACGCGATGGGCACCATCCACAACTTCGGCGGGCACACGACGGTGGGCGCCAACACCTCGGTGTGGATCGACCGGTTCGCGGCCTGGCGCGCCAAGGGGAACAGCGCGCTGGCGGGGACCGCGTACCTGCCGGAGGCGGCCGGGACCGATCCGGCGGCCTTCGGCCTGTTCACCGACCTCGCCTGGGAGCCGGGGCCGATCGACCAGCGGGCCTGGTTCGCCGCCTTCGCCGCACGCCGCTACGGAGCGCCCGATCCGGAGGCCGCCGCGGCCTGGGAAGAGCTGCGCCGGGGCCCGTACAGCACCTCCTCGGGGCTGTGGTCGGAGTCCCAGGACAGCCTGTTCACCGCGCGGCCGGGACTGACGGCGGCCGGCGCCGGGCACTGGAGTCCCAGGTCCATGCGCTACCCGGCGGGCTCGGTGCGCCGCGCCCTGGACCACCTGCTGCGGGTGGCCCCGCGGCTGCGCTCCTCCAGCGCGTACCGGTTCGACCTGGTGGACACCGCCCGGCAGGCCCTGGCCGACCACTCGCGGGTGCTGCTGCCGCGGATCAGGGCGGCCTACGGGGCGGGGAACGCCGCGCTGCTGCGCACGCTCGCCGCCCAATGGGCCTGGAGGGAGTCGCAGTTGGAGGCGCTCACCGGATCCGACCCGAACTTCCTGCTGGGCCGCTGGCTGGACGCGGCCCGCTCCTGGGGCACGACGGAGGCGGAGAAGGACCACAACGAGTACGACGCGCGCTCGATCCTGACCGTGTGGGGGCGCCGCGGCACCAGCGAGGGGGGCTTCCTGCACGACTACGCGAACCGCGAATGGAGCGGTCTGGTCGGGGAGTTCTACGCCGGGCGGTGGAAGCTGTACTTCGGGACGCTGGAGGAGGCGCTGGCCCGGCGGACCGTGCCCCGGGAGATCGACTGGCACTCCTACGAGGAGGAGTGGGCGCGGCGCACCACCCGTCCGCCGGGCACGCCCCGCGGGGATCCGTACGCCCTGGCCGCCGCGGTCGCCGCCACCCTCCCGGCGGCGACCGCGGGCTGACCCACCGCGCGGGACGTACCGCACGGGATCCGGATGCGCTCGCGACACGCCGCAACACTCACCCTCCCGGGGGATTCGTCCTACCCGGACGGGGGAGATCGGATCCGAGGACTCCCTCCCCGCGGAGGCGCTGGGTTGACTGGCCCGGACGTGCCGAGGGGCGGCCGCCCACGGGCCGGAGGCCGACAGGAGTGCAGCGAGATGTCCGAGACCGAGCGGGAGCGGCCCCCCGGGCCCCCGGCCACCGCACCGGGTACGGCGGATGACGCGGGCACCGCGGACGCCGCGGACCACGGGGAGGCACCGGGTCCGGCGGGCGCAGCGGGTCAGGCCGCATCCGGTACGGCGGCGGCCCCGTCCGGTCGGGCGGCGGCGCCGGTGGCGTCGGCCCTGGAACTGCTGACCTTCCTGGTGCGCGGGACCGACGGCCCCGCGCACGAACGGTTACCCGGGCCCGCCGCCCCCACCCACCCGGACCGGCTCACCGACGGCGTGGTGGAGCTGCGCAAACGCGGGGAACTGACGACTCGGCCGACCGGGTCGGACGCCGGGGACCGCCTGGCGGAGATGGCCCGCCGGGCCGCGGACCGGGCCGGCCGGCCCCGTGCCTGAGCGCCCCGCCGGACCCGCCCCCGTACGGGACCGAGCCGGTGGCCCGGCGGCTCCGAATCGTCCACGAGGCGTGCGGGGGTCGCCACGGCCCCGCCCCTCACGGAGGATCGGTACGTGAACGACATGACACGGGCCCGGACCGAGGAGGATCTGGCCGTCGCCCTCGGCCGGGTCGCCGGGGGTGACGAGGCGGCCTTCGTCTCGGTGTACGAGGCGGTGAGCCCGGCCGTGCTCGGCGTGACGAGCGCCGTGCTGCGCGACCGGGCGCAGGCGGAGGAGGTGGCCCAGGAGGTGTTCGTGGAGGTGTGGCGCACCGCCGGGCGCTACCGCCGCGAGCGGGGCGGCGTACGGACCTGGGTGCTGACGATGGCGCACCGGCGGGCCGTGGACCGGGTGCGTTCCGCGCAGGCCTCGGCCGACCGGGAGCGGCGGGCGGCGCGGCTGGAGGCGGCGCTGCCGGAGTTCGACGAGGTGACCGAGGCCGCGCTGGAGCACGAAGAGCGGGCTCGGGTGCGGCGCTGCCTGGAGGGGCTGACCGCCCTCCAGCGGCAGTCGGTGGTCCTGGCGTACTACGGGGGGCGGACCTGCCGCGAGCTGTCCGAGACCCTGTCGGTTCCGCTGGGTACCGTGAAGACGCGGCTGCGGGACGGGCTCCTGCGCCTGCGCGACTGTCTCGGGGTGAGCGGCTGATGGGCACGGAGAACCCGCACGGTGCGACGGCGGCCTACGCGCTGGACGCGTTGCCGGAGCCGGAGCGCGCCGCCTTCGAGGCGCATCTGGAGACCTGCCCGGACTGCGCCCGGGAGGTACGGGAGTTCGCGGCGACGGCCGCCCTGCTGGGCACGGCGGCCTCGGTGGAGCCGCCGCCCGCGCTCCGCGAGGCCGTGCTGCGGCGGATCCGGGAGCTCCCCGCCGCTGCGGAACCGGAGCCCGGGGCGGCCCGGCGGACCGCCGCCGACCGGGAGCCCGGGGTGGAACCGGAGCCCGCAGCGGAACGGGAGCCCGGCGCCGCGGGGCCCGGGGCG
>NZ_JBGWAB010000267.1:0-3831 GCF_041862025.1 Streptomyces sp. AB3(2024) | reverse complement strand
TCAAGACCGAGCTGATCAAGCCACGGCGGCCGTGGAAGACGCTGTCCGACGTCGAGCTCGCCACCGCCGAGTACGTCGACTGGTACAACCACCGACGACTCCACGGTGAAACAGGGCACATCCCGCCCGTCGAATACGAGACCAACCATTACCGCGAAACCACGAAACCCCAGGTCACAGTCACGACCTAGAGTCTCGATCAAACCCGGAACGGTTCAGTTCGTGAGTTTTTGAGTTGCTCTGTCATCGCTCGATGGTGTGGGTGCGCGGCGGAACCCACCGGTCCGCAGGCCGCTCGCCTGCTGGTGTGATGATAGGGCGGGGCAGGCAGACACGACAGAGCCTCCTGGCATGGGCTGCCAGGAGGCTCTGTCGTTCTACCCGGCCCGCCGGCCGCTCATCCGTCCTGCGGGAGGCAGGAACCGTCAGGGTTGTGCCCTTCCGCTGTGGCTCCGGCCTCCCCTGGATAAATCACGGCGTTGATGCAGGCCCGGCCTTCGCTCAGCCCGATCCTGGCGGGCCGTTCCCCGCTCGCGGCCCGGACGTCGATCCGTGCCGACGAGGGCAGTGCGAGCGTGGTTCTGGTGCGGAGGAGGAGTTCATCCCCGGTGAGGGCGGGCCTGCCCTGGAGTTCCTTGGCCAGCGCCTCCATGGCCGCCCTGCGGGGTTCGGCGCTCTCGCGTTCGGCCGGGGTGAGCGTCTCCCGCTTGGGCGTGCCGCGCGGGTTCGCGAACTGTGGTCCGGCGTGCTCGAAGAACTGCCAGAGGAAGACGAAGACGAGGCCGAGGAGGACGAGGAGGGGAAGCGTGCACCCGAAGAACACGACTCGCCCTGTTCCCCCGGTACGGCCTTCGGGCTGGGCGGCCATCAGATCGCGCCGTAGCCGATGTCGCGGAGCTTCTGCTCCATCACCTTCGCGTAGCCGGTGGTTCCGGTGCTCTTCGGGTGGAAGGACTCCCGGCTCAGGCATGCGCGGCTCGCGATGTCCCACAGACAGAGCGAGGGGTTGTTCCCCACCGCGTCGGGGAAGTCCTTGTTGTGGGAGTCCCCGTTCCCGTTGGGTCCCGTGACGATCGCGTTGATCCACTCGTCGTCGTCGCACGTGCCGTGACCGCTGAATGTCGGGATCGGGTCGGCGTAGGAGACCCTCTGATCACCCTGGACAGCACCAGCCTGTTTCCCGTTGACGTACCTGGAGAGGTCACCGAGCGCCTTCTGCTCGTTTACGTTGAACAGACCCGCTGCCAGGCAGGCCCTGCTCCGGCTCATGAGTTCGGGGTAGCCCATGACCACTATGGTCGCATTGGTGGCCCGGGCCTTGATGCTGGCGATCAGCGAGCTGAGGCTGACGGCCAGTTTGTCCGCCAGGGCTTTGTAGCGCGGCATGAAGGTCGTGTCCGAGGCGCAGTCACCGCCGCTGGCACACTCCATGACCGCTCCGACGAATGCTCCCTCGTCATTGCCTCCGATCGTCAGCGTGACCAGGGTGGTGTTCTCGTCGAGAGCACCGGAGTCGATCTGGGACATTTCGTGGAACTGTCCCTCGGACCAGCTGTACGCCCCGCGATTGGTCCAGGAGTCGGGATCTTTGGACCCCTGGACGTTCCAGGTCTGGGCTCCCGAGCAGGCGACGAACGACAGTTCGGCATCGGTGCTCCAGGCATCGCTGGCCGTTCCGAGCGGGGACGTGGTGTTGGGCGGGGTGAGCTTGCGCGGCCAGGCGTTGACGCTGCGCCGGCATGCGTTCCACCGGGGCGTGCCGTGCTGGGTGTCGGACTCCCACGAGTAGCCGATGCCCGGTCCGCCCACGGATCCGGAACCCTCACCGGAGGAGAAGGAGTCACCGAGCGACGCCACGATGTTCTTCGGCTTGCCGGGCAGCGGCTGGAAGGCGACGGCGTCCCAGGCCACGTCGTCGTCGGCGGTGCCGTCGACGGTCTCGTTGGTCAGTGACACGCTGGGGGTGCCGCTGAAGTTGTAGACACCCAGGGAGACCCAGGTGTTGGCCTTGTGGAGCTGGTTGATGTAGCGGTCCTTGACGGTGCCGTTGCCGAGGGCGATACGGTAGTGGGCCTGTTGGGTTTCGGCGCCGTTGTCGGGCAGGTGCACCATGACCCGGCTCCACTGGTTGAGGGTGCGCCCGAGCGTCCAGGTGCCGGTGACCTTCATCTGGTCGATGCGGTTGCTGCTGTTGCGGGTGTGGGCGAACCAGAAGTGGGCGCCGAAGCCTCCGCCCACCTGGTGGAGGTCTTCCTTCCCCTCATAGGTTCCCAGCCCTTGGGGGTCGGCGAAGCTCCAGGACATGGTGCCCGAGTTGGTCCATGACTTGGAGCAGTCGCTGCGCAGGGTCGGCGTGCTCGCGCTCACGTCGTCGATGATCAGGGCGTTGGACGGCAGCCGGCCCGACGTCGTGCAGTCGGGCAGTCCGGAGTTGCCACGGCCCAGTTCGGCCCGGAGCGTCTTGTAGGTGAGCGTCTCGTTGCCGCACTCTGTGGCGCAGGCGGTTTTCCATTTGGCGTTCGCGTGGTACCAGTAGAGTTTGTAGCAAGCCTCGTCGGCGCACTGGGGCGGGCTACCCGCGTTGCAGCCGTTGCTTGCGTTGCAGAAGGTGTCGAGAGGCGGCTTGATCGCCCGGGTGCGGGCTCCCGCGTCACTCCACCAGGCAGCCTGGTATCCGTGGGTGTTTCCGCTGTTCTGCTCGCCGGCGTCACTGTAGGACCGTCCTGTGTCGATGGGGTAGGCGGCCCACCCCATCACCTTCTCCGGGTACGGCCACTTCTGCGGTGTGGCGGCGTCGGCGTAGTGGTTGTTGTCCAGGAAGGCGTTCCGGTCGGCCGGGTACTTCGGATTGGCCGGGTTGTTGAGCCACCCCAGACCCCATTTGCCGGAGCTGTCGGGCTTGTTGAAGCCGAGGTTGTAGTTCCAGACCGCGGCGAACCAGTTCTCGATGTACTTGGGGTCGTCGTTGTTGATCTGGACGGTCTGGCCGGGGATGTGGAGCTCGCTCCACTTGTCGGCCAGGGTCTGCGCCGCGACCGCGATGTTGGCGGCGTAGTCCAGGGCGACGGCCCGCTGCTTGTCCGCGGACATCGCCGGGGGTTTGCCGGCTTGGACGCGGTCGGGAACGCTCATGCCATCGGTCTGCTGGCCCATTCCGTAGCCGCAGTCCGCCTTGGCCCAGTTGATCGACCAGATCTTGTCCGGGTCGTACCCGGGGGTGCCCGGGTAGATGTTCGTCCCGTAGAAGTTCCCGATCAGCGGATTTCCCGTCTGCCCGGGGAGGGAGTGGTAGGAGGCCTGCCACAGGTTGGACTCCTGGGCGAGTACGCCGAGGAGCACCTGGGCGGGGATGCGGCCCCCGGCCGGTCCACCGATGAGCGTGGACTGGGGGAACATCACCGACGGGGCGACCGAGGAGCCTAGGCCGTCCTGAGCACGCCAGCCTCCCTGGGTCATCCAGCCACTGGTGAGATTGCCCCGGATGGCCATGTCCACGGCCCACTCGACCTGGTTGGGTGTGGGCTGCAGGGCCTGCTGCGCGGCGTCGTTGCGCGGCACCGAGCAGGTGCGCTCGGCGTCCACGGTCGAGGTGGAGGAGCCCGCCGCGGCCGTTTGCGCGGACATGGCGGACATGGTTGCTCCGGAGCCCGTGGCCTTGGGGGCGGCGGTACCGGGGAGCGCGGGCGAGGGCTGAGCGTCGCGTGACTCCGCGGCGCCTGGGTGCGATCTCTCGGTTTAGGGACAGTGGTGTGAGAGACAGTGGCCTCTTGGGGTGTTGGTGCTGGTCAAGGCTTGCTCTGAGATCGGGTGTCACTGTCTTTGATGTGAGAG
>NZ_JBGWAB010000266.1:0-3990 GCF_041862025.1 Streptomyces sp. AB3(2024) | reverse complement strand
CCGGCCCGTGTCCACCGCCAGCGGCGCCAGGGCCCCGCCGGCGGAGACCCACACCCGCGCGGGCCCGGCGGGCAGTTCGACCGGTACCCAGGTCAGGGTGGAACCGGGCCGCCGCTCGCCCTTGACGAGCCGGTCGCGGCCGGTCCCGGCCCGGGCGTCGTCGGCGGCGACGGCCACCAGGTTGTACCCGGGCCGGTTCGGCACCACCAGCACCGGGACCTGCCGGGCGCCCAGCCCGAGCGAGCCCAGCAGCGGGCCCCCGGCCACCGGCCGCGCCGGGCCGCCGGATCCGGAGGGGATCCACAGCC
The DNA here is from genome assembly GCF_041862025.1 of Streptomyces sp. AB3(2024). Classification (NCBI taxonomy): domain Bacteria; kingdom Bacillati; phylum Actinomycetota; class Actinomycetes; order Kitasatosporales; family Streptomycetaceae; genus Streptomyces; species Streptomyces sp. AB3(2024). The sequence continues at coordinate 3,682 of NZ_JBGWAB010000266.1, read as the reverse complement.
CGGCCGCGACCGCGCACGCCACCGCCGCGGCGAAGTACGCCGAGGCGGTGGTGCGGCGGCGCAGCAGCCGGGTGCGCAGGAGCAGCACCAGGCCGAGCGCCAGGGCGGCGGTCAGGACGACCGCCGCCGCGAGGACGGCGCTCACCGTCGTACGACGCTGTCGCTGACCACGAACAGGACGCCGTGCGGCTGGGCGTCCCCGGTGTCGCCGTGCGGCCAGGACGCCCGGTTGAAGCCCACGCAGGGCTTGCCGGTGTTCTCGTCGCGGAAGGAGCGGTCCAGGGAGACCCGGCCGCGCCGGTCGAGGTCGAACATGCACACGCGGTGGTCGCCGCCGCCGCCGAAGGACCCGGCGACGAAGTAGTTGGCGACCGCGATCCGGCCGACGTCCTGCGTCTCGCGGTAGACGCCGTCCGCGCCCCGCCGGAAGTTGTCCATGGCGCCCCAGTGCGGGCCGCCCGAGCTGACGTCGCGGATCGGTACGGTGCTGACCAGCTCCGGGCAGTCCCGCTCGTGCCCGCCCCGGCTCGCCTCGGCCAGCTCGTCGACGGAGCACTTGGCCCCGTCACCGGCGGCGAGGAGCTTCTGGATGTCGAGGACGTAGATCATGCCGGTGGTCTGGTCGAGGGGCTTGCCGTAGGGCACCGACTGGCCCATCACCGTGTGGAAGAGGAACCGGTCGTCGGGGCTGACGGCCAGCCAGCTGCCGTTGTCCCCGCTGCCGGTGACGCCCGGGTCGCGCTGGAAGCTGCGGTAGGCGGTCGTGTCGTCGAAGACCTCCTTCCACTGCGGTGCGGGCGCGGTGATGTCCGGGGTGTAGAAGACGGCCCCGCCGGCCATGGAGGAGACGAACGCGCCCTTGTGGCCGGGCCGGTTGGTCAGCGCGGTCTCCATGACCACCCGGGACTCGCGGAAGAAGGCACGCGGCTCCTGGGCCCCGCGCGGTCCGTCGGCGACCTTGGACACCGAGCGCAGCGCGGGGTTGTTGCGGTCGCTGATGTCGAAGACGCGGACCGTCTGGCGGGCCAGGTTCTCCTTCAGTACCGAGTCGGGCGTCATGAAGTTGCGGGCCTCGGCGAAGTCGCTCGCCACCATGACGTTCAGGTCCTCGCGGACGGCGACCCCGTGCGGGTTCGCGCAGGTCGCTGCGGGCAGCGCCGGGACGTTGCCGCACTGGGCCGGGTCCTCGCCGGCCTCGGTGGCCGCCGGGATCTCGGCGAGGGTCCTGCCGTCCTGCCCGATCCGCACGATCTCGCCGGGGGAGCCGGCGGCGCCGTTGCCGACCCGCACCTGGCCGTTGGTGTAGGTGCAGGGGCCGGTCACGTTCGGGCCGCCCATGTACGTGCCGTACGCGGTGCCGTCGCTCAGCACCTGGTAGGCGTCGGGCAGGGTCCCGCAGGGGGTGTCGACGGTGGAGTTGACCCCGGCGATGGTCAGCGCGGGCAGCGCCTTCGCGTCGAAGACGAAGGTGGTGTCGCTCATGATCCCGCCGGCGTAGATCCGGTCGCCCTTGTGCCACACGTACTGCATGTGGTGCGGCTCGTTGCCGTTGTTGGGGCCGACGGTGACGGTGTTGGCGACCTTGCCGTACGTGGGGGAGCCCGGGGTGGCGTCGATGACCGTCAGGAAGTCGGGCGCGGGCTGCTTGGCCGGGCCGGCCCAGACGAGCATCCACTGCCGTCCGGGGCCGTTGGAGGCCGGTACCAGGTGGTTGGTCGCCGAGTAGGTGACGCCGTCGGTGCCCTGGAAGGTGGAGGTCCAGGTGACCGGCGTGCCGGCGGCGGCGGGTTCCGCTCCGGTGAGCATGGAGGCGGTGAGTCCCACCGCCGACAGACAGAGCGCGAGGCGGCGTATCAGCCTGCCTCGCCGCAGTCCTTGCAGTCTCATTTCTCCGCGTGCCCTCTCCGGGGGATGTCGGCCAGAATGCATAGACCGGCCGGTGGGTGGCTGTATTCGCTGGATCCGCACATTCCGGCCCGTCGGCCGGCACGGGATTCGACGCAATTTTCGGCCCACTGTGACACAGGGGTGCTGGCGGTCCGCTGATAGCGCTCTTACCGCTCCCTGACCGCGCCCCGCAAATCCCCAGAAATGACTGGAATCCCAGGTGAGAGGCCCACGATAGCTCCTTCGGGCCGTTCGGGCCGAAAATGGCCGCGATCAGCGAACCGTCAGTGCTTTACGTGTTCGCATTGCTAATCTCGGCGGAGCGAATTCCTGCCCGTGCGCCGCTTTTCGCAGTAAAGGAGCCGCCGGATGACCGATCTCGAAATGCTGGCCGAGCGGGCGGGCCGGGAACTGGAGGATGCACTCGCACCGGAAATCCTGCGGTGGGCCGCCGATACCTTCGGGAGGAAATTCTGCGTGACCTCCTCGATGGAGGACGCGGTGGTCGCCCACCTCGCGTCCCGGGTGTTCCCGGGGGTGGACGTGGTGTTCCTGGACACGGGTTACCACTTCGAGGAGACCATCGGCACCCGTGACGCGGTGGAGGCGGTGATGGACGTGAACGTCATCACCCTGACCCCGCGCCAGACGGTGGCCGAGCAGGACGCCGCGTACGGGCCCAAGCTCCACGACCGCGACCCGGACCTGTGCTGCGCGCTGCGCAAGGTCAAGCCGCTCGAAGAGGGCCTGACCGCGTACGAGGCGTGGGCGACGGGGCTGCGCCGCGACGAGTCCCCGACCCGGGCGAACACCCCGGTGGTCGGCTGGGACGAGAAGCGGCGGAAGGTCAAGGTCTCCCCGATCGCCCGCTGGAGCCAGGACGACGTGGACGCGTACGTCGCCGAGCACGGGGTGCTGACCAACCCGCTGCTGATGGACGGTTACGCCTCCGTCGGCTGCGCCCCCTGCACCCGCCGGGTGGCGGAGGGCGAGGACGCACGGGCCGGACGCTGGGCCGGGCGCGGCAAGACCGAGTGCGGACTCCACGGCTGATGACCACACATACGGAGAGCAGGCAGATGAGCGTGAGCGACCAGGGCGCCACCGTGTGGCTGACCGGGCTGCCCAGCGCCGGGAAGACCACGATCGCCTACGCGCTGGCGGAGCGGCTGCGCGCGGAGGGGCACCGGGTGGTGGTCCTCGACGGGGACGAGATCCGTGAGTTCCTCTCCGCGGGCCTGGGCTTCACCCGGGAGGACCGGCACACCAACGTGCAGCGGATCGGGTTCGTCGCCGAACTTCTGGCCAGCAACGGCGTGAAGGCCCTCGTCCCGGTGATCGCGCCGTTCGCCGACAGCCGTGAGGCCGTCGCGAAGCGACACGCCGCGGCGGGCACTTCGTACCTGGAGGTGCATGTGGCCACCCCGGTCGAGGTGTGCTCGGAGCGGGACGTGAAGGGCCTGTACGCCAAGCAGGCTGCGGGCGAGATCTCCGGTCTGACCGGGGTCGACGACCCGTACGAGGCGCCGGAAACCCCGGACCTGCGCATCGAGTCGCACCACCGGACCGTCCACCAATCCGCAGCGGAGCTCTACGCGCTGCTCGACCAGAGGGGTCTCGTGTGACCACCGTCGTTCCCCTGCACAAGGCGGCCAGGACCTTGCACCACCTGGACTCGATGGAGTCCGAGGCGGTGCACATCTTCCGTGAGGTGGCGGGCGAGTTCGAGAAGCCGGTGATCCTGTTCTCCGGCGGCAAGGACTCCATCGTCATGCTGCACCTGGCGCTGAAGGCG
>NZ_JBGWAB010000265.1:0-4019 GCF_041862025.1 Streptomyces sp. AB3(2024) | reverse complement strand
GATCCGGGCCCGTCAGGTGCCCGTCGACTACGCCTCGCATTCCGCGCATGTGGAGCGGATCGAGGCCGAGCTGCTGGAGGTGCTCGGGCCGATCGTGCCGCGCAAGGCGGAGATCCCGTTCTATTCGACCGTGACCGGTGGTCTCCTGACGGAGACCCTCCTCGATGCCGGGTACTGGTACCGCAACCTGCGTCACCCCGTCCGCTTCGAGGACACCGTCAAGGTCCTCCTCGACAACGGCTTCGCCACCTTCGTCGAGTCCAGCGCGCACCCCGTCCTCACCATGGGCATCCAGGAGACAGCAGAGGCGGCCGGTGCCGAGGTCGTCACCACCGGTTCCCTCCGGCGTGACGAAGGAGGCCTGGAACGCTTCCTGACCTGCGCCGCCGAGCTGTTCGTGCGCGGCACCGACATCGACTGGGCGCGCCTCTTCGAGGGCACCGGCGCCCGCCCCGTCGACCTGCCCACGTACGCCTTCCAGCGCACCCACCACTGGCTTTCCCCCGCCGCCCCCTCCCCGGCCCGTCCGGTCGAAGCGTCGGGCGTGGACGCCCTGCGGTACCGGACCGGATGGCAGAGCCTGCGCGGCGGTGGTACGCCCGTACGCCTGGACGGGACCTGGCTGCTGGTGGTCCCCTCGGACGACGCCCCGGCGGCCGGGCTCGCCGACGGGGCGGAGGCGGCCCTCGTACGGCACGGCGCCCGCGTCGAGCGGGTCACCGTGGATGCCGCCGGCGCCACCCGCGCCGGGCTGGCCGCAGCCCTGGCCGGGCACACCGCCCCGGCCGGGATCCTCTCCCTGCTCTCCCTCGTGCCGGGCCCCGATGCCCTGCGCGCGACGCTGAGCCTCGTCCAGGCCGCCGGGGACGCCGAGCGGAGCGCGGTCGTCACCCGGGTCTGGGCGCTGACCCGCGAGGCCGTCGCCGCCGCGCCCCGGGAGCTGCCGACCGACATCGGAGCCCAGGTGTGGGCCTTCGCCCGGGTGGCCGCCCTCGAACTGCCCGCGCTGTGGGGCGGCGTCGTCGACCTGCCCGCCGAGCCCGACGCCCGAGCCTTCGACCGCGTCGCCGCCGCCCTCGCCCAGGGCGGGCACCCCGGAGCCGAGGACCAGATCGCCGTCCGCGCCTCCGGCTCCTACGGACGCCGCGTCAGCCGGGCAGTCCTGCCCGCCGGGACGGCCGACGGCACCCGCTGGCGTGCCCGCGGCACGGTGCTGGTGACCGGGGGGACCGGGGCCCTCGGCGCGCACGTCGCGCGCTGGCTCGCAGCGCAGGGCGCCGGGCACCTCGTCCTGACCAGCCGCCGGGGTGCCGGGGCGCCGGGTGCCGAGGAGCTGGCCGCCGAACTGCGTGCGCTCGGCGCCGAGGTGACCCTCGCCGCCTGCGACGTCTCCGACCGGAGCGCGCTCGCCGCCCTCCTCGACGCCCACCCCCCGACGGCCGTCTTCCACACCGCGGGCGTCCTCAACGACGGCGTGATCGACACGCTCGACGCCGGCCGCTTCGCCGAGATCGCCGCCGCCAAGGCCGAAGCGGCACGTCACCTGGACGAACTCACCCGCTCCCGACGTCTGGAGCTGGACGCCTTCGTCCTGTTCTCCTCCGTCACCGGTACCTGGGGCAACGGCGGCCAGGCCGCCTACGCCGCCGCCAACGCCTCGCTCGACGTACTCGCCGAACGGCGCCGCGCCGACGGCCTGCCCGCGACCTCCGTGGCCTGGGGCCTGTGGGGCGGCGGAGGCATGGCCGAGGGAACCGGTGAGGCGAACCTGACCCGCAGCGGCATCAGGGCCATCGACCCGCAGGACGGTGTGGACGCCCTGCACCGGGCCCTGGACCACGCCGACGTCTGCGTCACCGTCGTCGACGTCGCATGGGAGGACTTCGCCCCCCGCCGGGCGGCCGGACGCCCCGGCCCCCTCTTCGACACCGTCCCCGAAGCCCGGCAGGCCCTCGAAGCCGAGGGGCGGCGGGCGGGCGGATCCGCCACCACGGGCCGGGCCGACGCGCCCGCCGACGGACTGGCCGCGCGGCTCGCGGCACTGACGGAAACCGAACGGACCCGGACGCTCACCGAACTGGTCCGTACCGAGGCCGCGGCCGTCCTGCGCCACACCGGCACCGACGCGATCCGCCCCGACCGGGCGTTCAAGGACGCCGGGTTCGACTCGCTCACCGCGCTCGAACTGCGCAACCGGCTGGGCCGGGTCACCGGGCTGACGCTCCCCGCCACCGTCGTGTTCGACCGGCCCAGCCCAGCCGCGCTCGCCGCGTACCTGCGCGGCAGGCTCCTGGGCGACGCGGCCGTGGCCCCGTCCCCCGCCGCCGCTCCGGCCGCTGCCGCGGGACCCGACCACGAAGACCCCGTCGTCATCGTCGGCATGGCCTGCCGGTTCCCCGGCGACGCCGACAGCCCCGAGGCGCTGTGGGACCTCGTCATGGCGGAACGCGACGTGATCGGAGCCGCCCCCGTGGACCGCGGCTGGAACCTCGACGAGATCTACGAGCCGGACCCCGAGGCCGCCCGCCGCGGGACGACGTACGTCCGCGAAGGCGGATTCCTGCACGGGGCCGCCGGGTTCGACGCCGACTTCTTCGGGATCTCGCCCCGCGAGGCCCTCGTCATGGACCCCCAGCAGCGGCTGCTCCTGGAAACCTCCTGGGAGGCCCTCGAACGGGCCGGCATCGATCCGCAGTCGCTGCGCGGCACCCGTACCGGCGTCTACGCGGGCCTCACGCACCAGGAGTACGCCTCCCGCCTGCACGAGGCGTCCGAGGAGCACGAGGGACACCTCCTCACCGGCAAGTCCGCGAGCGTCGTCTCCGGCCGCATCTCCTACGCCCTCGGTCTGGAGGGGCCCTCGGTCTCGGTCGACACGGCCTGCTCCTCGTCGCTGGTGGCGCTGCACCTCGCCGCGCAGGCCCTGCGGTCCGGCAGCTGCGACCTCGCCCTCGCGGGCGGCGTCACCGTCATGGCCGCACCTGGTCTGTTCGTGGAGTTCTCGCGCCAGCGCGGCCTCGCCGCCGACGGCCGCAGCAAGGCCTTCGCCGACGCCGCTGACGGCACCAGCTGGGGCGAGGGCGCGGGTATGGTCCTCGTCGAGCGGCTCTCCGACGCCGTGCGCAACGGACATCCGGTGCTCGCGGTCATCCGGGGCGACGCGGTCAACCAGGACGGCGCCAGCAACGGCCTCACCGCCCCCAACGGCCCCTCGCAGGAACGCGTCATCACGCAGGCGCTCGCCAACGCCCGCCTGGGCGTGGCCGACGTGGACGTGGTCGAGGCGCACGGTACGGGTACGCGGCTGGGTGACCCGATCGAGGCGCAGGCGCTGCTGGCCACGTACGGGCAGCGTCCGGCCGGACAGCCTTTGTGGCTCGGGTCGCTGAAGTCGAACATCGGGCACCCGCAGGCCGCGGCCGGTGTGGGCGGTGTCATCAAGATGGTGATGGCCCTGCGGCACGGGAAGCTCCCCAGGACCCTGCACGTGGACGCCCCGTCCTCACAGGTCGACTGGGAGACGGGTGCCGTCGAGCTGCTCACGCAGGCGCGGGACTGGCCGGAGCGCGACGACCGCCCGCGTCGGGCCGGCGTCTCGGCCTTCGGCGTGAGCGGGACGAACGCGCACGTGATCCTGGAGCAGGCCCCGGTGACGGAGCCCGCCGCGGAAGCGGACTCCCGGGAGCTGCCGGTGGTCCCGCTGGTGGTGTCCGCCAGGTCGGCGGCGGGCCTGCGCGACCAGGTGGAACGCCTGCGTACCCACATGGAGGTGGAGCGGGTGCCCGCGCCGCGTCCGCTGGACGTCGGCTACACCCTGGCGTCGGCACGCGCGCTGTTCGAGCACCGCCGGGTGGTCCTCGGCGGTACGACCGTCGAGGGTGTGGCGGGGTCGTTCGGTCGTCGGGTGCTGGTGTTTCCGGGTCAGGGGACGCAGTGGGTGGGGATGGGTGCGGGTCTTCTTGACTCTTCCCCGGTGTTTGCGGGGCGGTTGCGGGAGTGTGCCGATGCCCTGGCGCCGT
>NZ_JBGWAB010000264.1:0-4115 GCF_041862025.1 Streptomyces sp. AB3(2024) | reverse complement strand
CCTCCGGGCTTTCGTTCTGTTCTTGCGTTTCCGACTCTATCAGACTCTTTCGTGTCCGATTTCCCTCGGCGCTTTCCAGGTTCTGCGCTTTCGCGCTTTCCCTTTCCGGCGGTTCCGACTCTATCAGAAGTTTTCCACCGGATTTCCCCGGCTTCAGATTCCGAATGAAGAATCGAGTGCACCCGACAGGTGTTTGACGCCTTGTTGGGTGGGAGTTGCCGAACCTGTCCGGTTCGAGGCAACCGTTTGACTCTACAACCCTGCCTGTGGGGTGTCAAAACGGCGGGCGAGGGGTAGCGGGGGCCCTCGTCTGCACACGTGCCGGGCAGCCGCCGCGCCGCCGGTCGCTGCACGGAGTGGTACTTCAGGTGCCTGGCGAGGGGCATCTCGACCACTGAAGGCTCAAGGTGCTGTCGCCCGTCCCGGGGGACGAGAGCGACCTTGCCCGCGTCAACGTGGGCCACGAGCGCCGCCAGGTGCGCCACATCGTTTCTGGCAACCACTCGCAACCATGTGCATCGCCGGCACCCCGCTTTCGGCAGGTGCCTCGACGGGGGTTGCGATCGAGACGGTCCGCTCGCCGGTGCCGTCCAGACCAGGGCCGTGGCATCGTGCGGGCGCAGCGCAACGAGATTGAGCAGGACACCCACCGGGCCGTCGAGCGCGGCCGCGACCGGCACGGCGGTGCCGCCGATCACCCAGTCCGCTCCGTGCCGCAACCGTGAAGGCCGGGCCGTGCCGGAGTCCTCCGAGGCGGTGGTCGTGCCGTTCGTCCCGCCTGGGCCGCACGCTCGACGTTTTGGGCCGGCCCCGGCGCCTGGTGGCCCGCACGACGCAGAGATACGAAGCGGTCCAAGCACTGTTGGCCGAGAGGAAGTCTTTGACATCGATCGGCCGGACACTGCGGCTGGCCCCTTCCACCGTCCACCGTTTCGCGCGCGCCGCCAGCCTTGACGAACTTCTGGCCAGGCCACCGGCCGGCTGTCCGTGCTGGACGAGCGCAAGCCCTATTTCCACGCCCGCCGGCTGGAGGGCGGTCATGACATTCCCCAGCTCCACCGGGAACTGCGCGAACTCGGATTCACCGGGAGCGTCAGCCGCCGCCCGGCACGTCCACGACCTCGCTGAGATGCTCCACGACCTCCGAGGGGGCCAGCTGCCCGACTGGATGGACCGCGTCCTCGCCGCCGACCTTCCATCCCTCCACTCGCTGGTCAACGGCCTACGGCGAGATTTCGACGTAGTCACAACAGGACTCTCCACGCCGTGGAGCTCCGGCCAGGTCGAAAGCCCGGTCAGTCACGTCAAGCTCGTCAAGCGCGGGGCCCGCTCCTTCCTGAGAGGTCAACCCGGTGTTCGACCGCCGAAGCGTCGACTGCCTACCCGTAGCGCAACACGACGTGCGCATCCGGGACCGACACCACATCGGTGACGGGCCTGCCGGGTGACGGGCCTGCCGGGTGACCCGGCTCCGGACGAGCTAACGGCGGGGGCCTCGGGGACGGTCGGTCAGGGCTTGGAAGCGATTCGCTTGCTTACCTCGTTGCGGATGGTGGCCACGGTTGCGGCGAACGTGTCGAGGCTGATGGAGGCCGGCGGAGTATCGAAGTCGACGCTTCCGGCGACGGCGATGACGGCTGACTCATCTGCCCAGGTGCATTCGGGTTCGAGGCTGGTGAACGACTGGCCCGCCTCGTGACGCCTCTTTGTCACACGGCACGACAGGGGTTCGCCACCGGAGGGGGTGATAGCTCGAGGGCCGACGACGGTTTCCTGCGGGAATTCCCAGCGGCGGTCCAGCATGTCCCAGCATGTGAGTGCGCGCCTGTACCGGGCTGGGCACGACCCCGTGCACACCAGTGACGGTCAGCATGTCCGCAGTCTTGTTCTTGTCGGTACTGGAAGGCCCCTCGTAGGCGGCGAAGACGGGGACCGGGTTGTCGATCCAGTCGGAGAGGCCGCGGGCGAGGGCTCGATCAGGCTCTCCGTGCCCGGTCTCCTTTGCTCCCGCCGAGGTCGGCAGTCCACGACCGGCCGTCACGGCCACGCTCCACGCCGTCCACCGAAATCCGGCAGCGCCGCCCCGGACCGTGGCGAAACTCGCCGCAGAGGCGGGCCTCTCCCGGGCAGCATTCACCGGACGCTTCGCCTCGTCCGTGGGCCAAGCCCCCAGCCACCTGACCTGGTGACGGATGACAACTGCGGTCGTCTGCTACGGGCAACGGAAGCACCCCCTGAAATCCGTTGCCGCCCACGTGGGATGCACCTCCGAGTCCGCCTTCGCCAGCGCGTTCAAGCGCGGACACGGCCTGGCCCCGGTACCCACCGGCGGAGTGGCTGAACTCGCCGCGGGAGCCCTGGGCGAGGAGCGGCTCGGCGCCGTCACCGCCCGGGCTGACCGTCCGCTTTGACCTTCGAGTGGGTCGAATCCCGAGGATGACGCGGGGCCGGAGCCCGAACCACCGCTCCCGCGCCGGCCCGGCATGCCGATCGGCGGCCATCCCCCACCCGAGCAGGACGACGAGGAACGCCCCATGACCACTTCACCCGCCGGCCCCGACCCGACCATGGACGCCATCGGCCAGGCCGTCACCGAAGGCCGGGCCGGTGACAGCCCCTCCGCCCGCCGGAAGCTCCTGGCCCTGTGGGCCACGATCGGCGTGACCGGCGACCCCCTGCACCGCTGCTCCCTCGCGCACTACCTCGCAGACCTCTACGAAGATCCCGCCCAAGCCCTGGCCTGGAACATCCGGGCCCTGGACGCCGCCGACGCGCTGACCGAGCAGCGCGCCCAGGAGCACCACGCCGGTCTGCGCATCGCCGGCTTCTACCCCTCCCTGCACCTCAACCTCGCCGACGACTACCGCCGGCTCGGCTCCTTCGAAGCCGCCACCGAGCACATCGAGGCGGCCGAGACGCTGACCCCCCGCCTTCCGCAGGACTCCTACGGTGACCTGGTTCGCGGCGCCATCCGGGAGGTCGCCGGAGCCATCGCCGCGCAGGACCGCACACGACGGGCATCCGCACCCGGCTCCCCCGCATGACGCACGCCTTTGCCCCGCCCCGAGCCGAGGAACAGGCCGAGCCGGCCGGGCACGTACCCGGCGGCCGCGCGTGGTCGCGGGGCTGGGGCGGGCGTCTTCAGAGGACGCGTAGCAGCCAGGGCAGTTCCAGCTCACGGACGGTCAGGCCGGCGGCCACCCGGAGCCGGTCCGCTTCGGGCACCCCGAGCCAGAAGGTGCCCCAACCGGCCGGCCTCGCGTCGGCCCCGGCTGCGGTGAACTCCTCACGGGCCCGCCACGGGTCTTCGGGAAGCGGACCAAGACCGAACAGCAGCCGGGTGTAACGGAGTTGTGCGGGGAGGTATCCGGCGAGCACGGGAGGGGCGGACGGCCGAAGCCCGTTGATCGCCTCCTCGGCGGCCGTAGAACCGGTCCACCAGGATCTCGGCCCGCCCCGCCGCCGCCTACCGCGCCCGCCGCAAGTCCGCCCGCTGACGGGGCCGCCCTGGTCCCCGGGTTCAGGGACAGCGATCCACCACCACGTCGTGGGGCCACGCGTCGTGTTCGATGAAGTGCTCCACGGCCCGGCAGGCCACGGAGAAAGCGACGGTCTCCCTGTCGGAGTACGTGTCGATCTGCCCGTTGGACAACAGGTATCCGCCCGAGATGCCCTCGGCCCGCGGATCGACCAGGTGCTCCCCGGGATCACCCGCACCGTCCACCAGGGCGACCATCGCGCGCTCGCCGTTGGTGACCAAGGACAGGAGGCGGCCCCGGCCATCCTCGAACCACGTCTCCTGGCTCGCCCAGTCCAGCCTCCGTACGAGCAACGACCGCGCTTCCGCACCGGAGTAGCCGTCGGAGGCAGAGCCCAGCAGACGCCAGGGATGAGACATGGTCATGGGATTCTCCGGATTCTCCGGTCCTGGGTGCCCCGTGCCTGACCGGAGACATGCTGATGGTCCCACCCGCGATCACGCCATGGACGTCGCCGACGGCACCGCCGGCCCGGGGCGAACGGGTGGATCGGCCGGTAAATGCCCGTAAACGCAGAAAAGCCCCGCACCATAAGGTGCGGGGCTTTCCCACAATGATTGTTCGGCGGCGTCCTAC
>NZ_JBGWAB010000263.1:0-4174 GCF_041862025.1 Streptomyces sp. AB3(2024) | reverse complement strand
CTTCATCAGGCTGATGACCTGGGAGGCGGGCGGGTCGGTCTGCAGGACGAGGCCGAAGTCCATGCGTCGCTCCTTGCTGGGGAGTGCGGGCGCCGGGGCGTGCGGGCCCCGGCGCCCCCTAGAGGTACTGGCAGGTGGAACGGTGGACGAAGGCTCCGTGACCGGCCCGGCCGGTGTACTCGCGCCGGTCGATGACGAGTTCGCCGCGGGAGAGGACCGTGTCGACGCGTCCGGTGATCCGCCTGCCCTCGTACGCCGAGTAGTCCACGTTCATGTGGTGGGTCTCGGCGGAGATGACCTGCTCGGCGTGCGGATCGTAGAGGACGATGTCGGCGTCGGAACCCGGCGCGATGGTGCCCTTCTGCGGGTAGAGGCCGAATATCCGGGCCGGGGTCGCGCAGGCGATCTCGATCCAGCGGCGGCGGCTGATGTGCCCGTCCAGGACGGCCTGGTGGAGGAGGTCCATGCGGTTCTCCACGCCGGGGAGACCGTTCGGGATCTTGGAGAAGTCGCCGCGGCCCAGCTCCTTCTGGCCGCGGAAGCAGAACGGGCAGTGGTCGGTGGACACCACCTGGAGGTCGTTGGTACGCAGGCCCCGCCACAGCGCCGCCTGGTGTTCGCGGGGGCGCAGCGGGGTGGAGCAGACGTACTTGGCCCCCTGGAAGTCGGGCTCCGCCAGGTTGTCGGTGGACAGGAACAGGTACTGCGGGCAGGTCTCGCCGAAGACGGGCAGGCCCTTGTCGCGGGCGGCGGCCAGTTCGGCCACCGCCTCCTCGGCCGACACGTGGACCACGTAGAGCGGCGAGCCCGCGACCCGGGCGAGCTGGATGGCGCGGTGCGTGGCCTCGGCCTCCAGCAGCACCTTGCGGACCTCGCCGTGGTGGCGGGGGTCGGTCTCGCCGCGGGCCAGGGCCTGTTCGACGAGGACGTCGATGGCGATGCCGTTCTCGGCGTGCATCATGATCAGCCCGCCGTTGCCGGAGGCCCGCTGCATGGCGCGCAGGATCTGCCCGTCGTCGCTGTAGAAGACGCCCGGGTAGGCCATGAACAGCTTGAAGGAGGTGACGCCCTCGCCGACGAGGTGGTCCATCTCCTTCAGGGTGTGTTCGTTGACGTCGGAGAGGATCATGTGGAAGGCGTAGTCGACGGCGCAGTTGCCGTCGGCCTTCGCGTACCAGGTGTCGAGCCCCTCGCGCAGGGAGCGGCCCACGCTCTGCACGGCGAAGTCGACGATGGTGGTGGTGCCGCCCCAGGCGGCGGCCCGGGTGCCGGTCTCGAAGGTGTCCGAGGCGGAGGTGCCGCCGAAGGGGAGCTCCATGTGGGTGTGCGCGTCGACGCCGCCGGGGATGACGTACTTCCCGCTCGCGTCGATCGTGCGGTCGGCGGTCCAGACGTCCGCCGCGGCGGAACCGTGTGCGGCGAGGGCCGCGACGCGGCCGTCCTCGACGAGGACGTCCGCGTGGAGCTCGTCGGCGGCGGTCACGACCAGACCGCCGCGGATCAGGGTGCGCGTGCTCAAGGAACTCCCCCTAAGGGATGGGCTGCCGGCTGCTACCGGATGGTCCGCAGGGCCTGTTCGAGGATCTCGGCGCCCTCTTCCGCCTCGGCGACGGTGAGGGAGAGCGGCGGTGCGATGCGCAGCACGCTGGTGTCGTGGCCACCGCCCTTGCCGAGGAGCAGGCCGCGCGCGCGGGCGGCCTCCAGGACGGCGGCGGCCGCCTGCGGGTCGGCCTGTTCGGTGCCCGGCTTCGTCAGCTCCACGCCGGCCATCAGACCCCGGCCGCGGACCTCCCGTACCGCGGGCACGCCGGCGCAGACGGCGCGCAGCCGTTCCAGGAGGAGTCCGCCGACGCGGCGGGCGTTGCCCTGGAGGTCGTGTTCCTGCAGGTACGCGAGGTTCGCGAGGCCGGCCGCCATGGTGACCGGGGAACCGCCGAAGGTGGAGATGGAGTTGGAGTCCAGGCAGTTCATCACCTCGGCACGGGCCACGACCCCTCCGATGGACATGCCGTTGCCGATGCCCTTGGCGAAGGTGAGGATGTCCGGCGGGCCGTTCTGGGCGTGGGCCTGCCAGCCCCAGAAGTGTTCGCCGGTACGGCCCCAGCCGGTCTGCACCTCGTCGCTGATCCAGAGGATGCCGTGGCGGTCGAGGACCTCGCGGAAGGCGCCGTAGAGCCCGTCGGGCGGGGAGGTGAAGCCGCCGACGCCCTGGATCGGTTCGGCGATGAGGGCGGCGACGCCGTTGCGGGCCTGGCCGAGCACGTCCTCCAGGTCGGCGACGGCCGCGGCGGTGAACCCGTCGTCGGGAAGGGCGGCGAAGGGGCCGCGGGTGCGGACCGCGCCGTGCACCCAGTACGTCTGGAGGGGCGAGAGGCTGGTCGGGGACCAGCCGCGGTTGCCGGTGATCGAGACGGTGGAGAAGGACCGGCCGTGGTAGCTGTTGCGCATCGCCAGGATCTGGTTGGAGCGGCGGTACGTCGTCGCGAGCAGCAGGGCGGTGTCGTTGGCCTCGGTGCCGGAGGTGGTGAAGAAGACCCGGGCGTCGGGGATCCCGGACAGGGCGCAGATGCGTTCGGCCAGCTCGATCATCGGCCGGTTGAGGTACAGGGTGGAGGAGTGGATGATCCGGCCGGCCTGTTCGGAGACGGCCTTGGTGACCTCGGGCAGGGCGTGGGCGGTCATCGTGGTGAGGATGCCGCCGAAGAAGTCGAGATAGCGGTTGCCGTCGGCGTCCCAGACGTGGCGGCCCTCGCCGTGGGTGAGCTCGATGGGGCGGTCGTAGTAGAGCGCGAGCCAGTCGGGCAGGACGGCGGCGTGGCGGCTGTGCAGGGGGATGGGGTTGGTCACGGCTGTACGAGCCCTCCGTAGGCGTCGGGGCGGCGGTCACGGTAGAAGGCCCACTGGTCGCGGACCTCCTTGATCAGGTCGAAGTCGAGGTCCCGGACGAGGAGTTCCTCCTCCTTGTCGCTGGCGACCTCGCCGACGAACTGGCCGCGCGGGTCGACGAAGTAGCTGGTGCCGTAGAAGTCGTTGTCGCCGTACTCCTCCTGTCCGACGCGGTTGATGGCGGCGACGAAGTACTCGTTGGCGACGGCGGAGGCGGGCTGTTCCAGCTGCCACAGGTACGCGGACAGGCCCCGGGAGGTGGCGGACGGGTTGTAGACCAGCTGGGCCCCGGCCAGGCCCAGTGCGCGCCAGCCCTCGGGGAAGTGCCGGTCGTAGCAGATGTACACGCCGACCTTGCCGACGGCGGTGTCGAAGACGGGCCAGCCGAGATTGCCCGGGCGGAAGTAGTACTTCTCCCAGAAGCCCTTGACCTGCGGGATGTGGTGCTTGCGGTACTTGCCGAGGTAGCTGCCGTCGGCGTCGATGACGGCGGCGGTGTTGTAGTAGAACCCCTCGGCCTCCAGCTCGAAGACCGGGACGACGATCACCATGCCGGTCTCGCGGGCGAGCTCCTGCATCCGGCGCACGGTGGGGCCGTCGGGGACGGCCTCGGCCCAGCGGTAGTGCTCGGGCTCCTGCACCTGGCAGAAGTAGGGGGCGTTGAACACCTCCTGGAAGCCGATGACCTTCGCGCCCCGGGCGGCCGCCCGGCGGGCGTGCTCCTCGTGTTTGGCGATCATCGACTCGGTGTCTCCGGTCCAGGTGGCCTGGACGAGTGCGGCGCGGACGACTTGGGCCATGAGCTGCTCCTCGCGACGGGAACGCCGACTTCTACGCACGTAGACGGTGTGCGTAGGGAGTCGAAGGTAGGCCTCGTCACAGCGTGGGGCAAGACCACCGTGCGCGGTTGGAGTAGTCGATCAAGTTACGTCGCCAGGTGGTCGTTTGCGGTCAGGAGACGGGCGCTTCAGCTCGCCGGGATCCCCGCCACGCGCAGGGCGTGCGCCAGATCCCGGTGCCGGGTGGCGGACAGGGCGCGGGCCCCGGCCAGCAGCCGGGGGACGAACCAGTGCGGGTCGCGGCGGGCCAGGGCCGCCGCCTCCTCGGCGGTGCGCAGGCGCACGAACGCCCCGAGCAGGGTGCGGGCCTCGCGGTCCCGACCGGCGGCGCCGAGGGCGAGCGCGGCTTCGGCGACCACTGCGCCGGGGCGGGCCACGCCCTGGCGCAGCAGCCGGTCGCTGTCGCCCTCCCGGCCGCCCTCGCCGCGGGCGCCGCCGGCCGCGGCGAG
>NZ_JBGWAB010000262.1:0-4272 GCF_041862025.1 Streptomyces sp. AB3(2024) | reverse complement strand
CCACAGAAATAAAAACACAAACCCACACCTCCACCCCCCCCCCCCGCTCGCCCCACCCCTGGAACACCCCCCCGCCCGGCGCCGACCACCGCCCCCCACGGCCCACCCCACCGGCTCTTTCGTTTGTGGTGAAGCGGTCAGGTGCGATGCGGACCCGACTCTGGTCGTTCGCCCTCCGGCGGCCAGGTCGCGCGGTCGCGGTGGTGGTTGAATTCCGCCAGTTCGCGGGCCAGGACGTCGAAATGGGGGAGCGGGGCCCACAGGCCGCGCTCCCCGATGACGTAGAGGCGGCGCTTGGCACGGCTCGCGGCGACGTTGAGCAGGTGCGGGGTGCGGGCCGCCCACTCGCGGGCCCCGGGGCGGCCACCGCCGAGCACGAGGATGACCACGTCGGCCTCCTTGCCCTGTGCCCGGTGGACGGTGGCACAGCGTTCGTCGAGGAGCTCGACGGTCCAGCCTTCACGGTCGCCACAGATCCTCTTGCACTCGGCGACCAGGGCCCGGAACGGGGCGATGACGCGTACGCGCTCCACACCCACCCCGTGCCGGTCCAGGAGGTCGAGGACGAACTCGAAGGCACGGCGGTCGCGTTCGCCCCACGGGGCGTCGGCCGGGCGGGCCGGGTCATCGGTGTTGAGCCAGCGGCTGGGCAGCAGCCCGTCGCGTTCCCCGTCGGGGAACGCCTTTTGTTCGGTGCCGTAGACCATGAGGCCGCCGTAGGCGACGTCATTGCTGACGGTGAACATCGGTTCTTCGCAGCGGCGGTGGACGCGCAGCGGTGAACCGACCCAGACGTGCTCGTCGTCCCCGTCAGGGGTCGGCAGGTAGGTGCCGTAGCGGTTGGTCCGGTCGGCCACGGCCTGGGCCGAGGTGGCCGACGGCAGCCACCGCTCGTCGACGCCGTAGGCGCGCAGCAGTCGGCGCTGCAGACCCGTGGGCATGGTGACGACGGGCTCCAACTGGAGAGGATCGCCGACCAGAACGGCGCGGCGGGCGCGCCACAGCGCGCCCACGGCGGCCTGTGGCGTGGCCTGCCCGGCCTCGTCGACGAGCAGCCAGCCGATCGACTCCCGGCCGAGGCGCGCGAACATGCTGCCGACGGAGGAGAACGTGGTGGAGACGACGGGGACCAGGAGGAAGAGGGTCTGCCAGGCGTGCTCGACCTGTTCGTCCGGCAGCGGCCCGTTCGTCCCGGCCATCAGCTCCACGAGGACCTGGAGATTGCCCCGGACCTTCTTCGCGGCCCCGGCCACGAAGGCCCGGTGCAGGTCGAGAGCGCGCAGGAACAGGTCGCTGCGCGCGGTGGACCACGCCTCGTCGGACCAGGGGGAGCCGAGTTCCTGATCGGCTTCGTCGAGGTGCAGCCAGTCGAGGGGCAGTGAGGGGAGGGTCCGGGCCGCCTGCCTCAGTTCGTGGTGGCGCCCGTCGAGCTCGGTCACGGCGGCCCGTAGATCGCGGCGGGCCGCGTCGGCGGCCTGCCGGGCCCGCCGCACGGCGGTGTCCGCCGCGGCCTGGCGGGCGTGCGCGGTCCGTTCGTTCGCGAGGGCGGTGGTGAGGGCGGCGGCGGCTTCGTCGACGGTGGTGGCGGCCCAGGAGCTCAGGCCTACGGCCAGGGACTCGGCGCGTACGGCTGCGGCGACCTGCTCCAGGGAGCCGTCGAGGGAGGCGCGCTGCTGGACGAGCAATTGCGCGATCTCGGCCTGGGTGCGTTCCTGCCGCCATTCGGCCGCCTGCCGGTCGGCGGAGCTCTGCAGCAGGCGCCGCAGCCCGGCGCGCAGGCCCCGCTCGACGGCAGGCGGTGCGTCCCGGTGGGCAGTGAGCGCGGTGACGTACTCGCGGTGGTGTGCGGCCAGCTCACGGGCGGCCGACAGGTCCGCACGGGCGGTGGCCAGCTCCTGCCGGGCCCGTGGCACGTGCTCGGTGGCCGTTCGGTGTCCGGCCTCGGCCGCGGCGGTGGCGCTCCGTGCTGCGCCGGTGGCGGCGGCGGCCCGTTCCAGGGCGGCCATCGCGGCGGTGACCTGCTGGTCCGCGCGGGGGACGGCGGCTTCCAGGTCCGCGATCCGCTGCGCGGCCGCCGGGGACTCGATGGCTGCCAGTGCCCGGGCCGGCCGCACACGCCCGGCGCGCAGGCGCTCGACCTCGGCCTGGGCGGTTCGGAAGGCGGCGACGGCGGCGGTCCACGACGGCACGGGCTCGGCGGGCCCGGCCACCGAGTCCCGGTCCCCCGGGGCGGCGGGCCGGCGGCTGCCGGGCGCGGCCCTCGGCGGGATCCAGTCGCTCAGGACATAGTGCATGCCGCGCAGCGGTGGCAGCCCTGCCGCGGACCGGGCGTCGGCCTCCTTCTTGGGCAGCCGCCCCCACCAGAACCGTTCGCCGAACTCCTTGCGGTTGGTCTTGTTGCCGAGCACCGCCGCGATCAAACCCCACGCAGGGCCGCCGAGGAGGGCGGAGGCGAGGTCGGAGAAATGGTCGGGGCCGTCGTGCCAGTGCTCACCGAGCGCGCCGATGCCGGGCAGTTCGGCGGTGATGTTCTCGACCGCGCCGTTGTTGGAGGAGGCGACCACGATCTCGAACCCGGTCAGCCGGGGGTCGAGCCGCGACACGAACCGCGCGTGCCCGCCCTGCCGGTCCCTGCCCCGCCACGCCGGACCGGTGAAGGCCTGTCCGGGCCGGTCGAACGTGGCCAACACCGCCGCCCGCTCGACCACCAGCGCGGCGACCAGGTCGCGCAGCATCGTCGTCTTGCCCGTGCCGGGCGGGCCGTTCACGGAGAACAGCCCGCCCTCGGTGCCCGCGCGGTCGGCGAGCATCCGGTCGACCGCGAACTGCTGGCTCAGCGCGAGCGGGAACCGTGCCGGGGCGGGCCACCGACCGGCCGGAACCATCTCCGGATCCACGCCGGCCAGGACGACTCCGCGCTCCCGGCGCACATCGGTCCGCATTCCCACGGCGACGGCATCGTGCTCGGACAGATACGCGCCCAGGGCCGGGCCGATCCCCTTGCCGACACCGTCGGCCACGCGCGCGAGGTCGGGAGGGAGCAAGCTGTTCAGGAAAGGCGCCGCCGCGGCAGCCTTCGCCTGTGGATCCCGAGGCCGGGGGACCAGCCGGCTCCGTACCCGGACCACCCGGGGCCGTAGCCGGTCCTGTACCCCGCAGAGGTCGGCGATCTGCGCGGTCAGGGCGACGAGATCGGCCAACCCGAGCGCACGGGGACCACAGGCGCCCCCGTACGCGTCGAACACGTCCGCGGAGTCGGCCGGTGCCCGTTCGGGAACGCTCCCGCCACGGTCCGGATGCCCGGACTCCGCCGGGTCTGCGGCAGGTCGGCGGGCCGCGGCCCAGTCGGCGGCACGGCGCACCAGGGGCTCGGCCGCGCCCTGCAGGGCGGCGCCGGCGACCTCGCCGAACAGGGCCCCGACCGCGCCGACGGCGGCGCCGCCCAGGATCTCGCCGAGCAGTCGCTGCCAGCTCACGCGGTCGGTCCCCGCCGCGGTTCCCGGTCCACGGCCGGAGCCGGGCCGCTGCTCGTACGCCGTGCCGGGGGCCGGGGCGGCGGAGCCGTAGGGGATCGCGGTGGCCGTCAGCTCGTCGATCGCCGCGCCGAACGCCTCGTCGAGGTCCTCGAAGCCGTCCAGCCAACCCGGTGCGGAGGGTCCCGGATCGAAGAGGCGGCCGGTGGCCCAGGCGCAGGCGGAGATCACGGACGTGTCCTCCACCGGTCGCCCCTCATCGTCCACGACCAAGGCGAACATCGCGCTCTGGCCCGGCAGCGTCAGCTCGGACTGGGGCACACCGGGATCCGGATCGGTCCCCGCGGGCAGTACGGCGATCATCGCCTGGCGGAGCAGTTCCAGATCGAAGACCCCGCAATAGACGTCGTGCCGCCACATCCGGCCGTTCGGTGCCCGTCGTGCGCCCGTATCCGGATGGTCGGCATCCCACGGCAGGTGCGGCGCCACCCGTCCCGGCAGCGGCGTCAGGTCGACGATGTACTCGTTCCTCGGCCCGGACCGTGCGGCGGGACGCCGTCGGGGTAATGCCGGGATGCCGGGAGGACCGAACAGCTCGATGGCGCGCCAGCATTCCAGCAGCGCTTCCCGGCGGTGGTCCTGCCCCTGTCGGCTCCGCACTCCCCGCCCCCTGTGACGTGCGCGGCACCCGGCCGCTTCTCTTGCCGATCGGCTGTTGATCGAATCTAACGGACCCCCGGGCCGCCGGGGGGGGGGGGCGGGGGGCGGGCGGGGGGGGGGCGTGGGGGGGCAAGTTGTT
>NZ_JBGWAB010000261.1:0-4343 GCF_041862025.1 Streptomyces sp. AB3(2024) | reverse complement strand
GCCCCGACCCCGTGCGGCCGCCGGAGCGGCGGGCCCGGCTGGGGGCCGGAGCGGCCGCCGCCGGGGGAGCGGCGCTGCTGGTGCTGGCCGGCGTACTGGCCCGGCGTCCGCGTGCCGCCCGCCGGGATAGGGTCGGGTAACTGTGGCCACCAAGAACATTCCAGACCCCGGTTTCTCCGACGACGACGGCACCGCCGATCCCCGGCTGAGCGCGGCCCTCGCCGCCTGGGCCGCCGACCGCGCGGCCGAACCGCAGCTGCTCGCGGCCCTCAAGGAAGCCCGCCTGCTGGTGCCCGTCGTGGCGATGCTCGGCGAGGTCGAGACGGACCCGGAGACCGGCCTCAAGCGCGAGAAGACCAGCGACATGGCCGTGCCGACCCTGACGGCGGGCGACCGGCGGGCCCTGCCCGCCTTCACCTCGATCGCCTCGCTGGCCCTGTGGGACCCGGCCGCCCGGCCCGTCGCCGTCCCGCTGCACCAGGCCCTGGCCGCCGCCGCGCACGAGAAGGCCGACACGATCGTCCTCGACCTGGCCGGCCCCGTGCCCTACCAGCTGACCGGCCCGGCGCTGCTCGCGCTCGCCGAGGGCCGTACGGACGCGGACCCGCTGGCCGCGCCGGCGGTACGGGAAGCGGTACGGGCCGCCGTCGTGGCGGAGCCGGCCGTGCTGCGCGCGCACCTGGTCCCGGGTGGCTCCGGCGCCGACGGGACCCTCGCCGTGCTCCTGGCGGCCGACGCGGACCCGGCCCCCGCGGCCCAGCGGATCGCCGAGGCCCTCGCGGCCGACGTGACCCTGCGGGCCCGCCTGGTCCGGGGCCTGAACATGGCCCTGCTCCCGGCCGACGCCCCGCTCCCGCCGGGCGAACCGCTCTTCACGCGCTGAGGCGCGTACGCGCGTACGCGAAGGGGCGCCCGCCGACCACCGGCGGGCGCCCCTTCACGTACGTACGAGGTACTCCGCCGGGCGGCGTACCGGAACCGGCTCTAGGCGTAGACCGGGCCCGTGAACTTCTCGCCCGGTCCCTGGCCGGGCTCGTCCTGGACGAGGGAGGCCTCGCGGAAGGCGAGCTGGAGCGACTTCAGGCCGTCGCGCAGCGGCGCCGCGTGGAAGGAGCTGATCTCGGTGGCGCTGGCGGTGACCAGACCGGCCAGGGCGGTGATCAGCTTGCGGGCCTCGTCGAGGTCCTTGTGCTCGGAGTCGGGCTTGTCCAGGCCCAGGTTGACCGCGGCGGCGCTCAGCAGGTGGACGGCCACCGTGGTGATGACCTCGACGGCGGGCACGTCCGCGATGTCGCGGGTCATGTCGTCGTAGTCGGGAGCGTCCGGGGCGGAAGACGGGGAATCGGAGGGCGTCGCTTCAGTCATGCGTCCCACGATATGCCGTGCGGCGGCCTTGCAACGCGGGTGCTAGTATGTACTTCGACCGGCCGGACACCTGTGTGCCCGGCCCACAAGTGGAGGCTCCGATCTCCCACCCGACCACCCTCCGGGGAGGCGGGTCATCCGGTCAGGCGGTATCCATCGTTCCGTACGGACGATGGAAAGCTGCCCGAGTTTGCGCCCCGCGGTTCGCACGCGGCGGTGCTCCGGTTGTTTTGGAGCCCCTGCCTGTGCCCGGCGGGGCTTTTTTCATTCTCCGCCGCGGTAGGTCTGACGACAGAAGACGTCAGCGGCTGTCTGCCAGGCAGCCGTGTGGTGCTACCGAGGAGGATCCATCAGCACCGAGCCCCGCATCAACGATCGGATTCGTGTCCCTGAGGTGCGACTCGTCGGTCCCAGCGGCGAACAGGTGGGCATCGTCCCGCTTGCGAAGGCGCTTGAGCTCGCGCAGGAGTACGACCTGGACCTGGTCGAGGTCGCGGCCTCCGCACGCCCGCCGGTCTGCAAGCTCATGGACTACGGCAAGTTCAAGTACGAGTCGGCCATGAAGGCCCGTGAGGCGCGCAAGAACCAGGCGCACACGGTCATCAAGGAAATGAAGCTCCGGCCGAAGATCGACCCGCACGACTATGACACCAAGAAGGGTCACGTCGTTCGGTTCCTCAAGCAGGGCGACAAGGTCAAGATCACGATCATGTTCCGTGGTCGCGAGCAGTCGCGACCGGAGCTCGGCTACCGCCTGCTCCAGCGCCTCGCTTCGGACGTCGAGGACCTCGGGTTCATCGAGTCGAACCCGAAGCAGGACGGCCGCAACATGATCATGGTCCTCGGTCCGCACAAGAAGAAGACCGAGGCGATGGCCGAAGCCCGCGAGGCGCAGGCCGCCCGCAAGGCCGAGCGCCAGGGTGTCGCCGCCACCGACGACGAGGTGACTCCTTCCGAGGAGGACGCCCCGGTCGAGGCGGAGACCACCGAGGCCGCTGAGGCCGCTGAGGTCACCGAGGCCGCCGCCGACGAGGCGAACGCCGAGGCCTGATTCCGGGGCAGCCCGTCTCGGATCACCGACACAACATGACGCTCCCGTCAGCCGGTCCCCCAGGGACCGGTGGGAGCGCCACCGACGAGGAGATAACGGCGCCATGCCGAAGAACAAGACGCACAGCGGTACCAAGAAGCGCTTCAAGGTCACCGGCTCCGGCAAGGTGCTCCGCGAGCGCGCCGGCAAGCGCCACCTGCTCGAGCACAAGTCGTCCCGTGTCACCCGTCGCCTCACCGGCAACGCGGAGATGGCCCCCGGCGACGCCGCGAAGATCAAGAAGCTTCTCGGCATCTGATGCCCTCCGCTCCCCTCGCCGGGAGCGGACGGACGTCAAGACCGGGACCCCATCGAATTCGGGCCGTGTGAAGACATCCACGGCCCCGCTACAAGGAGTTAAAAAGTGGCACGCGTCAAGCGGGCAGTAAACGCCCACAAGAAGCGCCGGGCGATCCTCGAGGCGGCCTCCGGCTACCGCGGTCAGCGTTCGCGCCTGTACCGCAAGGCCAAGGAGCAGGTCACCCACTCGCTGGTCTACAACTTCAACGACCGCAAGAAGCGCAAGGGCGACTTCCGTCAGCTGTGGATCCAGCGCATCAACGCCGCTGCCCGCCAGAACGGCATGACGTACAACCGCCTCATCCAGGGTCTGAAGGCCGCCAACATCGAGGTGGACCGCAAGATCCTCGCGGAGCTGGCCGTCAACGACGCCAACGCCTTCGCCGCGCTCGTCGAGGTTGCCCAGAAGGCGCTTCCGGCCGACGTCAACGCCCCCAAGGCCGCTGCCTAAGGGCTAGCCGGCCCGCTCCACGCGGCCGGCCCCCACGGACCCGCAGGCGATTCGCCTGCGGGTCCGTGTGCTTTCACCCCGCCCGCCCCCGGAACCCCCAGAGAGAACCGCAGACACCATGGGTTACCCCGACGAGCTGATCTCCCCCCGATCCCCGCGGGTGGCCGCCGCCAGGCGCCTGGCGCGGCGCAACTTCCGCACCAAGGAGCGCCGGTTCATCGCCGAGGGGCCGCAGGCGGTCCGCGAGGCCGTCGAGCACCGTGGGTCCCAGGGCGCGACCCTGATCGAGCTGTTCGCCACCGTCGAGGCCGCCGAGCGCTACGCCGACATCGTCGAGGCCGCCCTGCTGGCCGGCGCGCGCGTGCACTACGCCTCGGACGAGGTGCTGGCCGAGGTGTCGCAGACGGTCACCCCCCAGGGCCTGGTGGGTGTCTGCCACTTCCTCGACTCGCCCTTCGAGGAGATCCTCAAGGCGCGCCCCCGCCTGGTGGCCGTCCTCGCGCACGTCCGTGACCCCGGCAACGCCGGCACGGTGCTGCGCTGCGCGGACGCCGCGGGCGCCGACGCGGTGGTGCTGACCGACGCCTCCGTCGACCTGTACAACCCGAAGTCGGTACGGGCCTCCGTGGGCTCCCTCTTCCACCTCCCGGTGGCCGTCGGCGTCCCGGTGGAGCAGGCGGTGGAGGGGCTGCGGGCTGCGGGCGTACGGATCCTCGCGGCCGACGGGGCCGGTACGGACGACCTCGACTCCGAGCTGGACGCGGGCACCATGGGCACCCCCTCGGCCTGGGTCTTCGGCAACGAGGCCTGGGGCCTGCCCGAGGAGACCCGCGCGCTCGCGGACGCCGTCGTACGGGTCCCGATCCACGGCAAGGCCGAGAGCCTGAACCTCGCCACGGCCGCCGCCGTGTGCCTGTACGCGTCCGCGCGTGCACAGCGGGCGCCCGGAGGGTGCCGCTCCGTGACCCCCAGCTAGTAATGTGGCCGCCCGGGGGGCCCACTGCGCTACTCGGAGATGTGGGGTACGGGGAAATGACCGTCGGTACGAACAGCTCGCAGGAGGCCGCGGGCGCGGCCGAGGAGCGGCTGCGGGACGCCCCCGGGCCCGCGGGCCCCGGCCCGGCGGGATCCGCGCCC
>NZ_JBGWAB010000260.1:0-4370 GCF_041862025.1 Streptomyces sp. AB3(2024) | reverse complement strand
CCCGCCGCCCCCGGCGTCCGCCGCCGGCACCGGAACCGCCTACGCCTGGCCGGCCGGCCTCCTCGCCGGCACCGGCGCAGCCGCGGCGGCCTGGCACCACCTCAGGCGCCGACGGCCGCGCCCGGCTCCGCCGTCGCAGACCGCCGGCTCCGGGCCGACGTCCTGAAGCCCCCGGGCAGACGCCCCGCCCGGCCCGCCTGAGGCGGGGATGCCGCTCTTCACCCACGAGCTCCGGAGGCGGCTGACGCAGGCCGGATCCCGCGTGCCGGCGCACTCGCGGTCCACCCCGGTTACGCCGCCACCAGCCTGCGCGGCCACCCGGCCCCCGCCCGCCGCAGCGCGCACGCCCGGGACGACGCGCGGGCGCGAAGGCTGAATGTCGGTCGTTCCCGGAGCCGGCGGCGGCCCACGGTCAGGGCGAGACCGGATCTATGATGGATGCTGCTACTGGGCCGTCCCTTGCCGTCCCGGTCCTGCACGGGCCATGGCCACCCTGAAGGGCCGGCGCCTCCTACGAAAGCTCCGCTGCAGCATCAATCGCATCACAGCGATCGTCCAGGCCGTCCTCGTCCTGCATCACGCGTCAGCGTGAGGTCGGAAAAGGCTCAAGGCCAGTAGCGGAAGCCTTTTCAGAGGACGGCACCGGCTTTGACCACGTGCCGAAGGTGGCGCTCGGGATGGGTGAGGACGGCCAGGTCCGCCAGGGGGTCGCCGTCCACGACGAGCAGGTCGGCGTGCGCGCCCGGCGCGAGGGTGCCGATCTCGCCCTCCATCCGCAGCAGGCGGGCCGCCGTGCCGGTGGCGGAGCGGATCACGTCCGCGGCGGGCTGGACCTCGGCGCGCAGCGTGAACTCCTCCAACTGGGCCGAGTGCAGCGGCCCGAGCAGGTCACTGCCGTAGACCAGATTGACCCCCGCCCGGTGGGCCTTCTCCAGGGCGGCCAGCCCGTGGTCGCGGACTTCGGTGAGCTTGCGACAGGACGACGCCGGCAGGCCGGACTGCCGTCCGAGCTCCGCCGTCCGCTCGTAAGCGACCAGTGTGGGCACCAGGAAGGCGTCCTGCTCCAGCAGCAGGGCGACGGTCGCGTCGTCGATCAGGTTGCCGTGCTCGACGCAGCGCACGCCTGCCCGCAAGGCCCGGTCTATGGCACGCGGGTGGTAGGCGTGCACGGTGACGTACCGGTTGTGGTTCTCCGCCTCCTCCACGGCGGCGCGGATCTCCGCCTCGCTGTACTGGACGGCGGCGATCTCGTCGTGCGGTGAGGCCACCCCGCCGGAGAGCAGCACTTTCAGGTGGGCGGCGCCTTTGCGGAACTCGTCACGGGCCGCGGCGCGGACGGCGTCGACGCCGTCCGCGATCCGGGCGAAGTTCGGACGGCTCTCGCAGCAGGGAACCG
This sequence comes from Streptomyces sp. AB3(2024), assembly GCF_041862025.1. Taxonomy (NCBI): domain Bacteria; kingdom Bacillati; phylum Actinomycetota; class Actinomycetes; order Kitasatosporales; family Streptomycetaceae; genus Streptomyces; species Streptomyces sp. AB3(2024). The sequence goes on along the minus strand of NZ_JBGWAB010000260.1, from coordinate 2,974 downwards.
AGTCGTCCCCCAGCGGGCGCAGGTCGCCGTGCCCGCCGGTCTGGGAGAGTGCCTTTCCGCCCTGGACGAGCCGGGGGCCGAGCACCAGCCCTTCGGCCAGGGCGCGGGCCATGCCGTGGTCGGCGCCGCCCACGTCGCGGACGGTCGTGAAGCCGCGGCGCAGCATCCTTTCGGCCTCCGCCAGGGCCCGGACGGTCAGGTAGCCGGGGGTCCAGGACGCGACGGCAGGCAGGTCGAGGGAAGTGACCAGCAGATGGACATGGGCGTCGATCAGGCCGGGCAGCACGGTGGCGCCGGCGGCGTTGAGTACCCGCACGTTCTGCCCGATGCCGGGCGGGCGGCCGGTGCCGGTGGCGGCGATCCGGCCGTCGGCGACCTCGATCCAGGCCAGGTCGGTACGGGTGCCGGCCTCGGGGTGGAGCAGGTGCGCGTCGGTGATCAGCAGTCGGCTCATGGTGGTGGCCCTCTCCCATTGTTTCAATACGGCCTGTATTGAATACACCATGTATTGTGTTGCTGTGAATTCCTCCCCGGTCGAACCTGCGGCGCCCCGGCCTCCGCGGCGCCGCGTCCACACCAGAGCCCGCATCCTGTCTGCGGCGAGCGAGCTGTTCCTGTCCGCGGGGTACGCGCGGACGAGCATCGAGGACATCTGCACCGCCGCCGGCTACACCCGTGGGGCCTTCTACTCGAACTTCGCCACCAAGGAGGACCTGCTGCTGGCACTCTTTGACGAGCAGGCTGCCGGGCGCATGGCCGAACTGGAGCGGTTGGCCACAGCGGCCGAACAGCTGGGGCCCGGGGAACGGGCGCGGCGGCTGGTCGAGGCGCTGCTGCGGGTCGAGGATGCCGAAAGCGGGTGGATCCTGCTCTTCCTGGAGTTCCGCCTGTTGGCCGCCCGTACGCCCGGGCTCGCCGAGCGGGTGGCCGCGCACGACCGCACGGTGACAGCGGCGGTGGCGGTCCTGCTGGAACGGGTCCTGCCGGAGTTGGTACCGGCCGGGGCCGCTGCCGAGCAGGCCGCTGAGGTGGTCCTGGCCGCACGCGAGGGTTTGCTCGTCCGTACGGCTGCGGGCGGCCCGGCCGCGGAGCAGCTGCTGAACGCGACTACGGCAGTGCTGACCGGGCTCCTGGGCTGACGCGGCGGAAAGGGTGGCACCCCGTCACCTACGAGTGCCGCCCGTTGGCTCCTCGCGCAAGCTTCGCAGCATCTGCGAGATACCCGACAGCGTCATCGACTTGTGAAACCGGCGGCCGATCAGGGTCTTGATCCTGGCCAGCGTCCATCGCTGGTCCGGCCAGCCATGAGCGACCGGGCCCTTGGCCAGTTCCTCCTCCAGCACGGCGAACAAGGTCTCGCTCAGCTTCGGCCGGGACACCGGGCCGCGGGAACGCACCCCGTCCCGGCCGGCCTCCTGCCAGGCGTGCCGCCACCGCTGGACCGACCGGACGCTGACCCGTAACTCCCTCGCGATGCCCGTGCTGCCCCGCCCGGCGGCGAACATCGCCACTGCTTCCATCCGGACCCGCTCACGGAAGGCTTGCCTCCCCCCGGTCAGACCCCCACCCTGCGGATACCTCATACCTCCGGCATACCGCGACGATCACCGATCGTCAGCCCCTACGACAACCCGCCTTCAAGGTCAGTAACCCCCGGGACGCCGGAAAGCCGGTATCGGCTGGCACGGAATTGAGGGGCCTTCGCCACCCGCGAGTACGGACGCGAAGCGCTCCTGGGGCCCGCTGACCGAGGGCCTGAACGTGCCCCGGGACCTGGACCTCGGCGACCGCACGAAGGCGCTGGAACAGCTCGGCGTCAACCGGCTCGCGCACGCCGCGATCGTCGGCGTCGTCAAGGGCGTCCTCCCCGAGACAGAAGCGGGTCTCCTGGTCGGCTCCCGCCAGTGGCCCCTGCTGGCCCACCGCATGGACCGGATCCGCGACCAGGGCGGCACCGGTCTCCTGGCCGCGTACCTGGCCCGCCTCGGGAGCGACACCACCTGGAAGGAAGGCCCGTCCTCCACCACGGTCGGGCGGCTCGTGGACGCGACCCTGCACTCCCTGACGACACCGCCCTCCACCCCGGCGGCGACCGCGTCCCGGGTGAGTGTCTCCCCGACGGCTGCCCGCTCCCGCTCCACCACCACGGCCGCCGCCGCGGCCCCCGGACAGCAGGCCCCGACGGAAGCCGCCGTCCCCGCCCACCGGCAACAGAGCGCACCGGCCAGGGGCGCGGGGCGTACGCGGTGACGGCGGCGGCTCCCGCGCCCGCACCGCCATCGGCAGGTGCCGGTCAATGCCCACCGGTCTGCTCGCGCCCGTACGCGGTCCGTCCCCACCCGGAAGCCGACACCCCTCACGGCGTCCGCTTTCACGTACGTCGGTCGACGGGTGCGACCTCTCGGTTTGGTGACAGTGGGTTGCGTCACCGCGCCCAGTCGACGCCGAGTTCGGCGAGCGCCGCGCGCTGGGCGGCGTCGAGCCGGTCGCGGCGGGCCTTGACGTTCTCGGTCCAGATCCCGGTGCGGTGCTCGCTCCCGTCGGCCAGGACCTGGACGACACCGCGCCCCGGCAGCCGGCCTTCCCGCGCGACGTACTACGCCAGGGCCTCCAGGCCCTTCTGGAACGCCCCGCCACCCGCGTCCGGCCCGGACCCCGGGACAGTCTCCGCAGGGGTCTTACGTGCCCGCGCGGCCTTCTTCACGCCGAGCGTGGCGAGCCGGGTCTGCTGCTCCTGGTTCAGGCGGTCGAAGTCCCGGCGTTGGGTGATGGGCGACGTGTGATTTGCAGCGGTTGGCGACAGGGTTTTCAGGTGGGGATTTACCTCGTGGGCGGGTTGTGGGGTGTCGTCCTTCGAGCGGGATGAACCGTTCCGGGTTTGGTGGGGACTCGATCATTTGAGAGGATCGAGTCATGGCACGTCCTTCCCAGTACCCGCTTGAGCTGCGCCGTCGTGCGGTGCGGATGGTCGCCG
>NZ_JBGWAB010000259.1:0-4379 GCF_041862025.1 Streptomyces sp. AB3(2024) | reverse complement strand
GGCTGCTGCTGGAGACCTCGTGGGAGGCCTTCGAGCGAGCGGGCATCGACCCGGCCGTTCTGCGGGGCAGCCGGACCGGCGTCTTCGCCGGCGTCATGTACCACGACTACGTGAGCGGCATCGGCATCGGAGACGGCGCCGGTGCGGGAGACGAACTGCCCGAGGGAGTCGAGGGGTACCTCGGCACCGGGAACGCCGGCAGCATCGCTTCCGGCCGTATCGCCTACACCTTCGGGCTGGAGGGCCCGGCGGTCACCGTTGACACGGCGTGCTCCTCGTCGCTGGTCGCGCTGCACTGGGCGATTCAGGCCCTGCGCAACGGCGAGTGCGACATGGCACTGGCCGGCGGTGTCGCGGTCATGGCGACGCCGGAGACGTTCATCGACTTCAGCCGCCAGCGCGGTCTGGCGACCGATGGTCGTTGCAAGTCCTTCGCGGAGGGTGCGGACGGGACCGGTTGGGCCGAGGGCGCGGGCATGCTGCTGGTGGAGCGGCTGTCGGACGCGCGTCGTCACGGGCATCCGGTGCTGGCGGTGGTGCGGGGTTCGGCGGTCAACCAGGACGGTGCGAGCAACGGCCTGACGGCCCCGAACGGTCCGTCGCAGCAGAGGGTGATCCGCGAGGCGCTGGCCAGTGCGGGTCTGTCGACCGCGGATGTGGACGCGGTGGAGGCGCACGGTACGGGGACCCGGCTGGGTGACCCGATCGAGGCGCAGGCGCTGCTGGCGACGTACGGCCAGGAGCGGGCGGAGGGCCAGCCGCTGCTGCTCGGTTCGATCAAGTCGAACATCGGTCACACGCAGGCGGCTGCGGGTGTGGCCGGTGTGATCAAGATGATCATGGCGATGCGGCACGGCGTCCTGCCGAAGACGCTGCACGTGGACGCGCCGTCCTCGCAGATCGACTGGGAGGCGGGCGATGTCCGCCTGCTGACCGATGCGGTGGAGTGGCCGGAGACCGGCCGCCCGCGCCGCGCGGGTGTCTCCTCCTTCGGCATCAGCGGCACGAACGCGCACACCATCATCGAGCAGCCGCCGGTCACCGACGTGGCAGAGGTGCCGGGAGTGGGCGTAGCGCTGCCGGTGGTGCCCTGGGTGCTCTCGGCAAAGGGTGAAGACGCTCTGCGGGCGCAGGCGCGTCAGCTTGAGTCGTACGTGCTGTCCGCAGTGGATGTGCGTCCGCTCGATGTCGCGTGGTCGTTGGCGTCGGGCAAGGCGCTGTTCGAGGACCGGGCGGCGGTCTTCGCCGCTGACCGTGAGGGGCTGCTGGCCGGCCTTGCGGCGCTGGCGGACGGCCGTACGCCGGCCGGTGTGGTCGAGGGATCGCCGGTCTCCGGCAAGCTCGCCTTCCTCTTCACCGGTCAGGGCAGCCAGCGCCTGGGGATGGGGCGCGAGCTGTATGACACCTTCCCGGTGTTCAAGGCCGCCCTGGACGAGGTGTGCGCGCGGTTCGAACTGCCGGTGAAGGATGTGCTGTTCGGCGCGGACGCAGGTCTCCTGGACGAGACGCGCTACACCCAGCCGGCACTGTTCGCGGTCGAGGTGGCGCTGTTCCGGCTGGTGGAGAGCTGGGGTGTCCGGCCCGACTTCCTGTCCGGGCATTCGATCGGTGAGATCGCTGCCGCGCACGTGGCGGGTGTGCTGTCGCTGGAGGACGCGTGTGCGCTGGTGGCGGCGCGCGGCCGGTTGATGCAGGCGCTGCCTTCGGGTGGTGTGATGATCGCGGTGCAGGCGTCGGAGGACGAGGTCCTGCCGCTGCTGACCGAGCGCGTGAGCATCGCCGCCGTCAATGGTCCGCGTTCGGTCGTGATCGCCGGTGACGAGGACGCTGCCGTCGCGGTCGTGGAGGCTTTCGCGGATCGGAAGTCCAAGCGGCTGACCGTGAGCCACGCGTTCCACTCGCCGCACATGGACGGCATGCTGGACGACTTCCGCCAGGTGGTGCAGGGGCTGTCCTTCGCTGCTCCGCGCATCCCGCTCGTCTCCAACCTGACCGGGTCTCTCGTCTCGGATGAGATGAGTTCGGCCGAGTTCTGGGTGCGGCACGTCCGCGAAGCCGTGCGCTTCCTCGACGGCATGCAGGCCCTCGAAGCGGCCGGCGTCACGACGTACCTCGAAATCGGCCCCGACGGGGTGCTGTCGGCGCTGGCGCAGGACTGCCTGACCGGTGACCCCGACACCGCCTTCCTCCCCGTCCTGCGCGCAGGACGGGTCGAGGCCGAGACGTTCGTCGGCGCCGTGGCCCAGGCACATGTGCGGGGTGTGGAGGTGGACTGGTCCGCCTTCTTCGCCGGTACGGGTGCCCGGCGCATCGAGCTGCCGACGTACGCCTTCCAGCGCCAGCGCTACTGGCTGCAACTGACGGGCGCGGCTACGCGGAGCGGTCTCACGGGTGATCTGGACTCCCGTTTCTGGGACGCGGTGGAGCGTGAGGACATGGAGTCCCTCGCCGACACGCTGGAGATGGCGGACGAGGGCGCGTGGAGCTCGGTCCTGCCGGCTCTCTCGGCGTGGCGCCGCGGCCTGCGGACCCAGTCCGAGGTCGACGCGTGGCGGTACCGGGCGTCCTGGAAGCCGGTGATGGACTCCGTGGGGGGTGCGCGGCTTTCCGGGGTGTGGCTGGTGGTTGTTCCGGCCGGTGGTGTGGATGACACGGCTGTGGTGGAGGGGCTGGCCGCTCGGGGGGCTGAGGTTCTTCGTGTGGTGGTTGAGGGTGGTGGGGTGCGTGCCGCGCTGGCTGGGGCGGCGGGTCCTGTGGCGGGTGTGGTGTCGTTGCTGGCGTTGGATGAGGCTGTGGGTGTGGTGCCGTCGGCTGAGCTGGTGCGGGTGTTGGGTGAGGCCGGGGTGGGGGCGCCGTTGTGGTGTCTGACCCGGGGTGCGGTGAGTGTGGGTCGTTCGGATCGGCTGGTGTCTGCGGTTCAGGCGCAGGTGTGGGGTCTGGGCCGGGTTGCCGCTCTGGAGGTTCCGGAGCGCTGGGGCGGCCTGGTGGACCTTCCCGAGGTGTGGGACGAGCGGGCGATGGCCCGGCTGGCTGGTGTGCTGGCGGGTGGTCTTGCCGGTGAGGACCAGGTAGCGGTCCGGTCCTCCGGGGTGTTCGGGCGTCGGCTGGTTCGTGCGGCTGCCGGGGACTCGGGCTCGTGGGTGCCGTCCGGGACCGTGCTGGTCACTGGTGGTACGGGTGCTCTGGGTGGTCGGGTTGCGCGCTGGCTGGCCGGCGCGGGCGCCGAGCGTCTGGTGTTGACCAGTCGCCGGGGCGCCGACGCGCCCGGCGCCGCCGAGCTGGCGGCGGAGCTCGCGGAGACGGGCGTCGAGGTGTCGGTGGTGGCGTGTGATGCCGCTGACCGTGATGCGCTGCGGGAGCTGCTTGCCGCTGAGGCCGAGACGCTGACGGCTGTGGTGCATACCGCGGGTGTGCTGGATGACGGTGTGCTGGAGGCGCTGACTCCTGAGCGGTTCGAGAGCGTGCTGCGGGCGAAGGCGGTCTCCGCGCTGAACCTGCACGAGCTGACCGTCGAGCTCGGGATCGAGCTGTCCGCGTTCGTGTTGTTCTCCTCGATGAGCGGGATGACCGGTGCGGCCGGTCAGGGTAATTACGCTGCTGCGAACGCCTACCTGGATGCTCTTGCGGAGCAGCGGCGGGCCGTCGGGCTGGCTGCGACCTCGCTCGCGTGGGGCCCCTGGGCCGAGGGCGGTATGGCAGCTGATGACGCCCTGGAGGCGCGGATGCGGCGTGAGGGGCTGCCGCCCATGGCGCCCGACACCGCGATGGCCGTCCTGAAGCAGAGCGTGGGCTCGTCGGATGGTGCGGTTCTGCTCGTCGCGGACGTGGACTGGGAGCGGTTCGGCCCGGCCTTCACCGCGGTACGGCCCAGCACCCTCTTTGCCGAGCTGCCCGAGACCCGCCCTGCCGGTACGGCAGCCCATGCGGAATCCGTCGGTGTGCCGGTCGGGAAGTTCGCCGGGCTCGGTGCGGCCGAGCTGGAGCGGGAGCTGCTCGGGCTGGTCCGTGCCCAGGTCGCCGCAGTGCTCGGGCACGACGGCGCCGACGCCGTCGGGGCCGAACGTGCCTTCAAGGAGCTCGGGTTCGACTCGCTCACGGCCGTCGAGCTGCGCAACCGGCTCGGCGCCGTCACCGGTGTGACCCTGCCGGCGACGCTGATCTTCGACTACCCGACGGCCTCCGCCCTCACCGCGTTCCTCCGCGACGAACTGCTGGGCAACCAGGCCGAGATCGCCGGTCCGGTGGTCGTCGCGGGCCCGGCCCTGGACGACGACCCGATCGCGATCGTGGCGATGAGCTGCCGCTTCCCGGGTGGTGTGCGGACGCCGGAGGACCTGTGGCGTCTGCTGTCCGAGGGCGGTGACGCCATCGGTGAGTTC
>NZ_JBGWAB010000258.1:0-4531 GCF_041862025.1 Streptomyces sp. AB3(2024) | reverse complement strand
GCCGGGGTGCCCGCGGGCGGCCGGACCCAGCCGGTCGCGGAATCGGCGCCGGAGTGCCCGGCCGAGGAGGAGGCCGTGGCACGCGGGCCGGGCCCGATCGGGACCGGGGAACCGCCGACCAGGACGGGCGCACCGGGCGCCGAGGAGGCGGCGACCGGGGCCATCGGCGGACGGTCCGGGCGCGGCGGGAGCGCCTGCCCGGTGCGCGGGTCGACCCAGGGGTCGGCGGCGCCGCGCGGCCGGCGGTGGGTGGCGCCCTCGGACGCGTGCCCGGACTGCGCACCGGACTGCGGCCCGGAGCGGGGGCCGGACAGCGGAACGGACCGGGGGCCGACCGGGGGCTGGGCCGGGACGGCGGGCGCGGTGGCGGCCGTACGGTGGCCCGCGCGGCGGGCCTCGATCATCGCGACGGCCCGCTCCGGGAGCCACGCGGAGGCGGTGCCGCTCTCGTCGCCGCCCTCGAAGAGGTGCGGGGCCAGCTGCGCCTGGAGGTCGGCAGGGGTGGGACGCAACGTGGCGTCCATCTGCATGCAGGAGTCGATGAGCGGCCGCAGCTCATCGGGGAGCCCCTCCAGGTTGGGGCCCTCGCGCAGCAGCATGAACACCGTCTCGACGGGGTTGGCCCCGTGGTACGGCGGGTGCCCGGTCGCGGCGAAGACGAGGGTGGAGCCGAGCGAGAAGATGTCGCTGGCGCCCTTGACGCTGCGCGAGTCCTTCGCCTGCTCGGGCGACATGTAGGCGGGGGTACCGACGGCCACGTTCGTCATGGTCAGGCGGGTGTTGGAGACCCCGCTCGCGATGCCGAAGTCGATCACGCGCGGGCCGTCCTCGACGACGAGCACGTTGGAGGGCTTCAGGTCGCGGTGGACCAGGCCCGCGCCGTGGATGGACTGGAGGGCCTCGGCGATGCCGGCCGCGAGCCACCGTACGGCCTGGGCGGGCATGGGCCCGCACTCGTTGACGATCTCCTCCAGGGAGGGCGCCGGGACGTACGCGGTGGCCAGCCACGGAACGGCGGCCCGCGGGTCGGCGTCCACGACGGCCGCCGTGTAGAAGCCGGAGACGGCGCGCGCCGCCTCCACCTCGCGGGTGAAGCGCACCCGGAACAGCTGGTCCTCGGCGAGCTCGGTGCGCACCGTCTTGATGGCCACTCTGCGGCCGGATGCCGACCGTGCGAGATAGACCAGCCCCATGCCGCCGGCGCCGAGCCGTCCCAGCACCTCGAAGGGGCCGATCCGTCTCGGGTCGTGCTGCGTCAGCTGCTCCACCACTCGCCTCCACACCTCCCCGTACGGGTCACCTGCCGGACCCGCTCCACCTCACCGCGGGCGGGGCCCGCGGTAGCGCAAACCCGATTCTGTCAGGCCCGCGCCCGGTCCGGCCCCGGCTCCCGCCCCCGCCTTCACGCGCCGGTCTTCACCCGGGGCTCCGACAGCAGTCCGAACACGGCTCCTTGATTGTCGGCGACGACCGCGATCCGCCCGTACGGCGTGTCGAACGGGTCGGCCGTGACGCGTCCGCCGAGCCGCTGGACGGTGGCGACGGACTGGTCGCAGTCGGGGACGGCGAAGTAGGCGAGGAAGTGCGCCGGCATGATCTCCGGGAACGCGTCGGTGATCAGGGTGCGGCCGAGGACGGCGGTGTCGGAGCCGGGGGCGGCGCCGGGCGGGGACCAGACGCGGTAGGCGATGCCGGTCTCGGGGTCGTCCTGGTCCTCGGGGACGTAGCCGAAGACCTTGGCGTAGAAGGCGTCGACGGCCTCCCGGGCCCGGGTGTAGACCTCGGACCAGCAGTACGTGTACGGCTCCTGCTGGGCGTCGAAGCCGTGGTGGGTGCCGGGCTGCCAGAGGCCGAAGACGGCGCCGCCGGGGTCGGCGGCCATCGCGGCCGTGCCGTAGGGGCCCACGGGCTGGGGGTCCATGACCATCTGGCCGCCGGCGGCGCGGATGCGCTGGGCGCAGGCGTAGGCGTCGGTGGTGTACAGGTACACGCCCCAGACGGTGGGCATGCGGCCGTCGGGCTTGGGCGCGAGGGCGGCGATGTTGCGGCCGCGGCTGTAGGCCTGGGTGTAGTGGCCGTACGCGGGTCCCGCGCTGTCGGCGAAGGTCCACCCGAAGAGCTCGCCGTAGAACCGCTTGCCCGCCTCGACGTCGGGGAGCGAGGCGTCGACCCAGCAGGGCGAGCCTTCCGCGAATGCGGCCATGGGGCGGATTCCCTTCCGTTGCCGGGATCGTACTGTTTTCGTGCGTAACAGACATGATCCGCACGAAAACTTGTCCACAGCCTGTTGATAAGACTATTCGGGGGATACGCCACGATACGGGTGGACCCGTACGGACCGCATGCCCGGGTCCGGCGGCCCGCACCGGCGGGTCCGCACCGGCCGGAATTCGCCGCCCGGCGCTCCACACGGGCGCTTCCCCCCCAGGTCGGCGGGTGCGTAGCCCCATTTGCAGGCGGCCGAATAGCGCGCCGATCCCCCCTCGGTAAGCTGACGGCATGACAGGACAAGTACGCACCGTCGACGGGCGTGTCGCCGGCCGGCGCGGCCAGGCGACGCGGCAGAAGCTGCTCGACTGCCTCAGTGAGATGCTCAGCTCCTCGCCGTACCGCGACGTCAAAGTGATCGACGTCGCCCGCAAGGCCGGTACCTCCCCCGCGACCTTCTACCAGTACTTCCCGGACGTCGAAGGCGCCGTCCTGGAGATCGCCGAGGAAATGGCCACGGAGGGCGCGCAGTTGACCGCGCTCGTCGAGGGCCGCAACTGGGTCGGCAAGGCCGGCTGGGCGACCGCCGAGGAACTCGTCGAGGGATTCCTGGACTTCTGGCGCCGCAACGACGCCATCCTGCGGGTGGTCGACCTGGGCGCGGCCGAGGGCGACAAGCGGTTCTACAAGATCCGCATGAAGATCCTGAACTCCGTCACCAACTCCCTCACGGAGTCGATGAAGGAGCTCCAGGCCAAGGGCAAGGTCGACAAGGACCTCAGCCCGGCGGCCATGGCGGGATCGTTGGTCGCGATGTTGGCCGCGGTCGCCTCGCACCAGAAGGGGTTCCAGACCTGGGGCGTCAAGCAGGCCGAACTCAAGCCCAACCTGGCGCTGCTCGTGCACCTCGGCATCACCGGGAAGAAGCCCACCAAGTGACGGCGGACCCTCACCGAGGGTCCGCCGGCCTTGCCCGCCCGTCCACCACGTCCGCGATCAGCGCCGCTAGCGATCAGCGCCGCTAGCGCCGCTCCAGACGGAACAGCCTGATCTCGCGCTCGATGCGCGCCTGGTACGTCGCGTACGGCGGCCAGAACCTCAGCACCGCCTGCCACGCCGCCGCGCGCTCGGCCCCCTCCAGCAGCCGCGCCCGCACGGCGATGTCCCGCCCCTGCCAGTTCACGTCCGCGTCCGGATGCTTGAGCAGGTTCCCGGTCCAGGCCGGGTGGCCGGGGCGGCCGAAGTTGGAGCCGATCAGCAGCCAGCTCACGCCTCCGTCCTCCGGCATGCACGCGAGCGGCGTGGTCCGTGGTTCACCCGTCTTCGCACCCTTCGCGGTGAGGATCACCCCGGGCAGCATCCGGGCGCTGAGCAGGACCTTTCCACGGGTCAGGCGGTGCACCGCCTTGTCCATGGCGGGGATGAAGTGGGGTGCGATCCTGGCGAACAGGAGGGTCGAGGAGACCTTCTGGATCAGCTTGACGCCGGGAGCCATCAGACGGCCACCTTTTCGTTGCCGGTCGTACCGGAGGTCGGGGTGAACAGCCCGGACCGCTGCGCGGCGTGGGCACGGAGCCGGTGGACGGGGCCGAAGAGCAGGTCGTCGGCGGCCGCCCGCTTGAAGTACAGGTGGGCGTCGTGCTCCCAGGTGAATCCGATGCCGCCGTGCAACTGGATGGCCTCGCCCGCCGTGGCCCGCAGGGCCTCCAGGGCCTGGGCCAGGGCGAGTGCGCCCTGGCCCGGGTCCCAGGCCGCGTAGTAGGCGGCGGAGCGCGCCGCCTGGATCTGTACGTAGAGGTCGGCGAGGCGGTGCTTGACCGCCTGGAAGGAGCCGATGGGCCGGCCGAACTGCTCGCGCCGGCGCACGTGCTCGACGGTGCGGGCCAGTGCCCGGTCCGCCGCGCCGACCGCCTCGGCGGCCAGGACGGCTGCGGCCGTACGTCCGGTGGCGGCGAGGGCGGGCAGCGGGTCGCCGTCTTCCTCGCCGAGCAGTTCCGCCGGTACGTCGCGCAGTTGGACCCGGCCTTGGGGGCGGGTCTCGTCAAGGGTCGGCTGCCGGGTGCGTACGAGGCCGGGCGCGTCCGCCCGTACCAGGAACAGCAGGGTCCGGCTGCGGGCGAAGCCTCCGGCGTGCGCGGCGACGAGGAGCAGGTCGGCGCTGTGGCCGTCGAGCACCTGGGCGACCTCGCCGTAGAGCCGCCAGGCAGGGGCGGTCGCGGCGGGAGCGGTCGCGGCGGGAGCGGTCGCGGCGGGGGTGCCCCGTGCGGGGTCGGCCGGTCCGGCGGCTCCCGGTGGGGCCGTGGTGGCGGCGGGCGCCTGGACC
>NZ_JBGWAB010000257.1:0-4557 GCF_041862025.1 Streptomyces sp. AB3(2024) | reverse complement strand
CTCTCACATCAAAGACAGTGACACCCGATCTCAGAGCAAGCCTTGACCAGCACCAACACCCCAAGAGGCCACTGTCTCTCACACCACTGTCCCTAAACCGAGAGATCGCACTCAGAAGGGGGTCCGCCCCGCTTCTGAGTGAGAACGGGTTCTGAGAACGAATCCGGGTCCGGCCGGGCTCCGGCTGCCCGTGATTGATCTTGCTCGCGCAAAGGACCGTTTGCGAGAACAGTGCGGGACCCGGCTGGCGGCCGGGTCCCGCACTGTTCGGTGGTGCTGTCAGGTCGATGATGATCTTGTCGGCCTGATGCGCGGCCGGGCGCGAGCGTGGGGAGGGGCTTCGATCGGGCGTCGTCCAGATCCCGACAGACCCGTTCAGGCAGTGCGGTAGGCGATGTGCAGGGTCTCGCCGCTGCCCGACAGGGCGGGTTCGGACATGGTGGCCACGCCGGGGACGGCGGTCTTGAAGCCGTTCCAGGCTGTGCCGTTGAGGTCGTTGAGATAGACCCGGGAGTCCAGGCCGCGGACCGCGCACCACAGGACGCCGTTGCGGACGGCCAGCGTCGGTGCGGAGTCGGTTGTTCCGCCGAGGTTCACCGAAGGCGACCAGGTGGTGCCGTCGAAGGTTTTGACGTGAGTGACGCCGTCCAATCCGACGTGGGCGAGGTAGAGCCTGCCCTGGTGGGAAGCCAGCGCGGGCGCGTAGAACGACTGCAGCCCCGGAACCACGGTGAAGGTGCCCCAGGTGGTGCCGGTACGTCGCGCGATCCAGACCTGGGAGTTGTCGCCCGAGCCTCGGACGGCGCAGTACAGATCCCCGTTGTGGCCGGTGAGGGCGGGGGACCTGCCGCTGCTGCCGGAGAGGCGGACAGGGGTCTCCCAGGCACTGCCGGTGTAGCCGGTGACGTGCAAGGTGCCCTTGTCGCCGGTGGTGGCCAGGTACAGCTTGCCCTCGTGCACGGTGAGGGCCGGTCCCGCGGTGGAGAGCACGCCGGGCACCCCGTAGTAGCCGTGCCAGGTTCCGCCGACGAGCTTGCCCATGGAGGTCGCGTTGTTCATGTTGCGGATGGCGACGTACAGGGTGTCGCCGATCGCGGCGACGGCGGGGCCGGTGTCGGTGGGGTTCGGCAGGTTCACCGGGGTGCCCCACCGGCCGGGCACGGTGGAGACGACCTTGATGGAGTTGGGTGCGTCCGCGGGCGGAGGGCTGCCGATCCACTTGAGCTGGAGGCGGTGGCGGCCCTCACTACCGCCGTCGAAGATCCATCCGGGCGAGCCGGCGCCGCCGTAAGTGACCAGGTGGCGCAGGGCGGCCTGGTCGAAGGCCAGGGTGCGCTGCTGGACCAGATCGTCGGGGTTCTTGAACAGGTCGATCAGCCACTGGATGAGGTAGGCGATGCCGGCGACCATGGTGACGAAGTCCAGGAAGTCCCCGTACTGCGGCATCAGGAAGCCGTAGATCTCCATGAGCTGCGTGAAGCTGTACAGCTCCTCGGCGATGAGGCGGAGCTTGTTGCGCAGGTCCTCTCGCCATTTCGAGCCGCCATCGTCCTCCTCCCAGCAGGAGATGTGGCACACCATGCTGGCATCGACACGTCCGTTGAACAGCGTGGTGTTGGCCGCGAAGTCGTGCCACTCGTGCTTGTCGACGTTGGTGTAGACCGGGGTCAGGCGCTCTTGGCGGGCTCCGAACGCGCCGGCGCTGCTCAACCCCCAGTAGATTTCGTCGTCGACGCTGATCTCGTTGGACTCTCGCTCGCACAGGAACGAGTACAGGTCGACCCGGGCGAGGAACGAGGCGTTGACCTCCGCGTCCGTGGACGTGGCCCCGGCCGGTGCCCCCGAGGCGGTGACCACCGTCGCGCCGTACCCGAAGGCCGCCTGGCCCGCGTTGAAGTCCTCGCCGTCCCAGGTGTCCCCCTCGCCCGCAGTTGCGGTGGTCAGGTCGACGACGCTGACGTTGGCCTGCGCGTGGGTCTCGTCACGCAACGCCGGGAGATCCCTGATCAGGTCCTCGAACGAGTACGCCTCGGCCGCGCCCAGGCGGGTGAGCGTAGCCGGCAGCACCGCGGTGGTGGTGCCTGCGGCGGTCTCTTCCCGGTAGAGGCGCCCGAAGTCACGGACCTCGTCCTCGCTGAGCAGCAGCCGCAGCGGCGACACCAGCCGGTCCTCCAGCGGTGTCAGCTCCTGCCCGGCCTCCAGCCGGGAAGCCGCGTGCAGCATCACCCCGAACAACATCGCCGCACCCTGCGACGCCTGCGGCCGCTTTACGCCCCGCGAAATCACCGGCCGGCCCTGCAATTGCCCGCGCAGCCGCTCCAGACGCTCCACCCGTGTGGTGCCGAACTCGACAGTCTCCACGTACAGCCCTTCCCACTTGACGGCCACAGCCCCAGCAGGCACGAGCCGGGTCCACCGATCCTTTCAACACCACTACCTTTGGTGACAGGGTGTTTACGGTCAGCGATTTTTGGCGAAAAGTGGGCACACTCCCGGCACTGCAAGAGAGAAACGATCAGCCAGACGTCGAGAGGGCGGCCTGAACACGTGATGCCTGGCCGGCGAACCCGGCCAGGCGGTCAGGCCGGTCAGGCGTCCAGCTCGCCGCCGGTCGCGGCAACGCACTCGGCGCCCAGGGCGGGGGCCATGCCGGGCGTGGTGAGGATGGTCTCCGCGTCCTGGTGCGGCAACCCGCATAGCGATCGCGGGAGCCGCGCCGACTATTGCGACGGGCAGACATCCAGCGCGATGCAGACCGCAAGCGGTTCCATCTCGGAGGCGAGGAATTCGAAGATCTCGTCCGAGTTGTCTGTGACGAAGCTGGTGGCCTGCCCCTCGAAGCTGCCAGAGTTTTTCGCCAGAGAGAGGAGGAGCTCTTGGGCCTCTTCCTTCGTGGTGGTGGACGTCAGGTTGTCCTTCAGGTGCTGAACCATCTGCACGTACAACTCACACGGAGCGTTGCTGGTCATCGAGGGGTCCCTCCCAAGGGCCGATACACACGGCCGCGGACAGGCCTGTTGCCGTCCCTGTCGGGATCTTCCCATGATCCCTCGTCACCGATAGGTGGTCTTGGGAAAGTCCCCGTTCCGGCAGCGTCGGGAGGACGGGCCACCGGCACCTTCTTGCCTGCCAACCGTTTCCGGCCATCTACCTGAGAAGCGATCTACGGTGCATCCGCTCCGCTCCTATCCTGAGGCGCGCCGAGAGAGTCGGCACAGGCTTACGAGGGATGGACGTACATGAGCTCGTTTCAGGAATACGTTGATCGGGACCTGCTCGGCTCCGGGGCGGTAAACCAGGCCGCGATCATCGACCAGGCCGGGAGCACCTTGGCCGCCTCCGCTGGGCTTTCGATCTCCAGGCAGGAGGGCCAGGCCCTGGCGGCGCTGTTTTCCAGCCCTGGGGCTGCGTCAAAGGGAATCAAGGTGGCGGGCAGGACGTTCGTCTCGATCAAGGCCGACAGTCGGTCGATCTACGGCCAGCTAAGGCTTGTCCCGTAAATGATCTTTGAGTCGCCCTGGGCAGGGTCGGTCGCGCTGCGATCCGCTGGCCTATCCGGCGAGGGCGAGGTTGTGCAGGCGGGCGATGCCGAGCATGGCGTGGTGGACTCCGTCGCCTTTGAGCCGGCAGTCGCGGAGGATCTTCCAGGTCTTCATGCGGGCGAAGACGTGCTCGACGCGGGCGCGGACCTGCTTGTGGGACTTGTTGTGCGCCTGCTTCCAGTCGGGCAGGACTTCGCCTTTGCGGCGGCGGTGGGGCATGACGAGTCCGGTGCCGGGATAGCCGCCGTCGGCGATCGTGAGTGTTCTGCCGACGGCGGCTTTGGCGCCGGATTCCTCCCAGGCCTTGCAGTCGTTGCGGTTTCCGGCAAGCGGCCGGCCGACCAGGCGGGTGTCGGCGTCGATGACGATCTGGTGGTTCGTGGAATACCGGTAGTTCTTGGACTGCGCCGCCACGGCGTGGTCGCGGGTGGGCACCAGGGTGCCGTCCACGATCAGCACGGTGTCCTTGGCGAACCGCTTGCGGGGCTGCAGGGCGAGCATCGGCCCGAGGTGGTCGATGATGCGGTCCGCGGCCGACTTCGAGACCCCGAACAGCGGAGCGAGCTGGCGCATCGTCAAGTTCGTGCGCCAGTACGCCGCCACCAGCAGAGCACGGTCTTCCAGCGGAAGGCTCCACGGCCGGCCCTTGCGGACCGCGTCCGCACCCTCGCGCCGCAACACGGTCACCAGCTTCCCGAAACAGCGCGGACTCAGCCCCGTGAACGGGGCTATCCAAGACGGCTCCGACGCCGTGATCACACCAGCCACACCAAGATCATCTCACCTGTGACAAGCAGTTACGGGACAAGCCTTAGGGCTTGCAGGGAATCAAGGTGTTGCTTCCCGTGCTGGGGCTCGTTGTTGTGGTATGCGCATCCCGGACGAGACTCGTAGCCAACTCGCCGTGAAGTTCGCGGTGTTGTTCCCGCATATGGACGAGCGGCAGCGTCGGTTGTTGATGGCCGCCGAGGCCCGTGTCCTGGGTCACGGCGGTGTTCGGGCCGTCGCACTGGCG
>NZ_JBGWAB010000256.1:0-4570 GCF_041862025.1 Streptomyces sp. AB3(2024) | reverse complement strand
GGGCCGCGAGGCCGCTGTCCTGGGCTCCCTGCGCCGTAATGAGGGCGGTCTGGAGAGGTTCTGGCTCTCCCTGGGCGAGGCCTACGTACGCGGTGTGGTCGTGGACTGGGATGCCGTGTTCGCCGGAACCGGCGCACAACACGTCGACCTGCCCACCTACGCCTTCCAGCAGGATCACTTCTGGCTGGAGAGCGGCACCGTCGAGGACACCGACACCGCCGCGCACCCCTTCGATGCGGTCGACGCCCGCTTCTGGGAGGCCGTCGAGCGCCACGATGTCGCCGCCCTCACGGCGGAGCTGGACATCGACGCGGACGAGTCGCTCGCCGCCCTCCTGCCCGCGCTGTCCTCCTGGCGGCGCCAGAGCCAGGAGCGCTCCACGGTCGACGGCTGGCGCTACCGGATCACCTGGAAGCCCGCTCCCGAGCCCGCCGCCACCCGCCTCGACGGAACCTGGCTGGTCGCGGTCCCGCAGGCGCCTGCCGACGCAGAGCAGGCCGCCGCCGTCCTGCACGCCCTCGCCGAACACGGCGCCGACGTCCGGCAGATCGCCGTCCCCGGCACCCACGACGCCCGGGCCGAGCTGGCCGGGCTGATCCGGGAGGCGCTCGCCGACGGTCCCGCCGTGGCGGGCGTGCTCTCGCTGCTGACCCCCGCCGGGAGCGACGCGGAGCCGATCGGCGCGGCCGCGCCCGCCGGAGTGATCGCCACCCTGTCCCTCGTCCAGGCCCTCGGTGACGCCGAGGTGACCGCCCCGCTGTGGTGCGTCACCCGGGCGGCCGTCTCCGTGACCCGCTCCGACCGGCGGACCGATCCCGCACAGGCCCCGGTCTGGGGCCTCGGTCGGGTGACGGCCCTGGAACACGGCGAGCGGTGGGGCGGTTTGGTCGACCTGCCCGCCGAGGCCGATGCCCGCGTGCTGGAGCGGCTGGTGGGGGTGCTGGCCGGGGATGGGGCCGAGGATCAGGTCGCGGTGCGGTCCTCGGGGTTGTTCGTGCGTCGTCTGGTGCGGGCGCGGCTGTCCGAGACTCCGGTGGTGCGGGAGTGGCGTCCGGCCGGGACCACGCTGGTGACCGGCGGTACGGGTGCCCTCGGTGCGCATGTGGCGCGCTGGCTCGCGGCGAACGGTGCCGAGCACCTGGTGCTGACGAGCCGGCGCGGGGAGGCGGCGCCGGGCGCGGCCGAGCTGCGCGAGGAGCTGACCGCGCTCGGGGCCGGGGTCACCCTGGCCGCCTGTGACGTCAGCGACCGCGAGGCGCTCGCCGCGCTGATCGCCGCCGTCCCGGCCGACCGGCCCCTGACCGCCGTCGTCCACACCGCCGCCGTCCTCGACGACGGGGTCATCGAGACGCTCACCCCCGAGCAGATCGAGCGGGTCCTGCGGGTCAAGGTCGACGCGACCCTGCACCTGCACGAGCTGACCCGCGAGCTGGACCTGTCGGCGTTCGTCCTCTTCTCCTCCTTCGCCGCCACCTTCGGCGCCCCCGGCCAGGGCAACTACGCGCCGGGCAACGCCTTCCTCGACGCGTTCGCCGAGTACCGCCGCGCCGAGGGCCTGCCCGCCACCTCCCTCGCCTGGGGACCCTGGGGCGACGGGGGCATGGCCGAAGGCGCCGTGGGGGACCGGATGCGCCGCCACGGCGTCATCGAGATGGACCCCGAACGCGCCGTCAGTGCCCTGCGGCACGCCCTCGACCGCGACGAGACCACCCTGACCGTCGCGGACATGGACTGGAAGCGCTTCGTCCTCGCCTTCACCGCCGGTCGCGCCCGCCCGCTGCTGCACGACCTGCCCGAGGCGCGCCAGGCCCTGGAGACCGGCCGCGGCGACACCGCCGAGGACACCGGCGACGCGGCCGTCCTCGTCCGGCAGCTCACCGGTCAGCCCGAGGCCGAACAGGAACGGCTGCTGCTGGACCTGGTCCGCACCGCCGTCGCCGCCGTCCTCGGCTACGCCGGCCCCGACGCGGTGGAGGCCGGCCGGGCATTCAAGGAGCTGGGCTTCGACTCCCTCACCTCCGTCGAGCTGCGCAACCGGCTCAACGCCGCCGCCGGCCTCAAGCTGCCGCCCACCCTCGTCTTCGACTATCCGACCCCCACCGTGCTCGCCCGCCACCTGCGGACCGAACTCGCCGGTCAGGGCGCGGCGGGCGGCACCACGCCCGCGCCGGTCGCCGCCGGTATCGCCCCCGGGGGCGACGCCGAGCCGATCGCCCTCGTCGCGATGAGCTGCCGCTTCCCCGGCGGGGTGCGCAGCCCCGAGGAGCTCTGGCAGCTGCTGGTCCGCGGCGGCGACGCGCTCTCCCAGTTCCCCGCCGACCGGGGCTGGGACGTCGAGGCGCTCTACAACCCCGACCCCGACGCCCACGGCACCTCCTACACCCGCGAGGGCGGCTTCCTCGCCGACGCGGCCTCCTTCGACCCGGCGTTCTTCGGTATCTCCCCGCGCGAGGCCCTCGCCATGGACCCGCAGCAGCGGCTCCTGCTGGAGACCTCCTGGGAGACGTTCGAGCGGGCCGGCATCGATCCGCAGACCCTGCGCGGCAGCCAGTCCGGCGTGTTCGTCGGCACCAACGGCTCCGACTACTCCCACCTCGTGAGGGGCGCCGCCACCGAGGGCCTCGAAGGGCACCTGGCCACCGGCAGCGCGGGCAGCGTCGTCTCGGGCCGGCTCTCCTACACCTTCGGCCTGGAGGGCCCGGCGGTCACCGTCGACACCGCCTGCTCGGCCTCCCTCGTCGCCCTCCATCTCGCGGTGCAGGCGCTGCGGTCGGGGGAGTGCTCCCTGGCCCTGGCCGGCGGGGTGACGGTCATGTCCACGCCCGGCACCTTCATCGAGTTCAGCCGCCAGCGCGGCCTGTCCACCGACGGCCGCTGCAAGGCCTTCTCCTCCGACGCCGACGGCTTCAGCCCGGCCGAGGGCGTCGGCATGCTGCTCGTCGAGCGCCTGTCGGACGCACGGCGCAACGGCCACCCGGTCCTCGCCGTCATCCGCGGTACGGCCATCAACCAGGACGGCGCCTCCAACGGCCTGACCGCCCCCAACGGCCCCTCCCAGCAGCGCGTCATCCGCCAGGCCCTCGCCAACGCCCGGCTGACCCCCGCCGAGGTCGACGTCGTGGAGGCCCACGGCACGGGCACCACCCTCGGCGACCCGATCGAGGCGCAGGCCCTGCTGGCCACCTACGGCCAGGACCGGCCCGAGGGCCGCCCGCTGCTGCTCGGCTCGATCAAATCCAACATCGGCCACGCGCAGGCCGCCGCCGGCGTCGCCGGCGTGATGAAGGTCGTCCTGTCCATGCGGCACGGCCTACTGCCGCAGAGCATCCACATCGCCGAGCCGACCCCGCACGTCGACTGGAGCGCGGGCGAGGTCGCCCTGCTGACCGAGCAGCGGGCCTGGCCCGAGACCGGTGACCGGCCCTGGCGCGCGGGTGTTTCCTCGTTCGGGTTCAGCGGTACGAACGCCCATGTCATCATCGAGCGGGCCCCGGCCGAGCAGGGGTTCGAGGACCCCGGCGCGCAGGGGGCACCCGTACCGCCGGCACCCCACCCCCTACTCGCCGCCCCGACCCCGCAGGAGAACGGCTCCGAGCACCGGGCCCCGCTGCCCTGGCCGCTCACGGCCAAGACCGAGAAGGCGCTCCACGCCCAGGCGGACCGCCTGCTGAACCACCTCGCCACCCGCCCTGACCTGCAAAGCAGCGATATCGGCCACTCGCTGGCCACCACCCGCACGGCCCATGACCGGCGCGCCGTGGTGATCGGCGGGAACCGGGAGGAACACCTCGCGGGGCTCGCCGCCCTGGCCGCCGGAGGCACCGCACCCCTGTTCGTCCAGGGGGCGGTCATCGGGGGGAAGACCGCGTTCGTGTTCCCCGGACAGGGGTCGCAATGGGTGGGAATGGCGGAAGCGCTGTTGGACGCTTCACCCGTGTTTGCAACCCGGGTGGAAGAGTGTGCGAAGGCGCTGGAGCCCTTCACCGACTGGTCGTTGGTGGATGTGCTCCGGGCCGCCGACGGTGCGCCCTCTCTCGACCGGGTGGATGTGGTGCAGCCGGCGTTGTTCGCGGTGATGGTGTCGCTGGCCGAGGTGTGGGGTGCGGCGGGTGTCCGGCCGGGTGCGGTGATCGGGCATTCGCAGGGTGAGATCGCTGCGGCGTGTGTGGCGGGGATCTTGTCGTTGGAGGATGCGGCGCGTGTGGTGGCCTTGCGGTCGCAGGCGATCGGCCGGGTGCTGGCGGGGCTGGGCGGGATGGTGTCCGTGCCGCTGGCCGCTGCCGAGGTGCGTGAGCGGATCGCCCCGTGGGGTGAGGAGCGGATCTCCGTCGCCGCCGTGAACGGGCCGTCGTCTGTGGTGGTCTCGGGCGAGGTCCAGGCGCTGGAGGAGTTCCTGGCGGCTTGTGAGGCGGACGGGGTCCGTGCGAAGCGGATCGCGGTGGACTACGCCTCGCACTCCGCGCAGGTGGAGTTGCTGCGCGAGGAGCTCGACACGCTGCTCGCCCCGATCGCACCCCGGGACGCGGCGGTTCCGTTCCTGTCGACCGTCACCGGTGAGTGGGTCGAGGGC
>NZ_JBGWAB010000255.1:0-4654 GCF_041862025.1 Streptomyces sp. AB3(2024) | reverse complement strand
CCCGGTCAAGGGTGACTGGAACGGTGACGGGACCGACAAGGTCGGTGTCTACCGTCCGGCGGAGTCCGACTTCTTCGGCGCCGCCAAGGACTCCAACTCCGTGATCTACCAGGCCCGTTTCGGTAGCCCGGGTGACATCCCCATCACCGGCCAGTGGTAGCAACCGCACGCTGACCTGTCCCGAAGGCGACACCGTACGCAAGCCACGGTGTCGCCTTCGCCGTCGGCCGAGACTGATCGGCCAGCGCCGACAGCACCCTGCCCAACCGGATGGACTACCTGGCCACCGACCTGGAGATCCATTTCCTGGAGATGTACAGCCCCTATGCCCACTGAGGGGTGCGGGCCGCTCCGGGACCGTCCGGCGGGGCCTGGAAAAAAATTCTCCCCGCGATGTCGAGAACCCGTGCCCCGCTCCGTCCCCGCAGTGAACGCGACCACAATGGGTCGCGTCCGCACCGCACGGAGGAGAGCCATCATGGCCAAGTACCTGCTGCTCAAGCACTACCGCGGCGCCCCGGCCCCGGTCAACGACGTACCGATGGACCAGTGGACCCCGGAGGAGATCTCGGACCACATGCGGTACATGAACGACTTCGCGGCCCAGCTCGAAGGGACCGGCGAGTTCGTCGACGGCCAGGCACTCGCCCCCGAGGGCACCTTCGTCCGCTACGACGGCGAAGGCCGCCCGCCCGTCACCGACGGCCCCTTCGCCGAGACCAAGGATCTCATCGCCGGCTGGATGATCATCGACGTCGACAGCTACGAACGCGCCGTCGAGCTGGCCGGGGAACTCTCGGCCGCTCCCGGGGCGGGCGGCAAGCCCATCCACGAGTGGCTCGAACTGCGCCCCTTCCTGGGCGCCCACCCCACCGTCACGGAGTGACCCCTGCCATGGACGAGGCCCGGCTGCGGAGCCTCACGCCCGGTGTGCTCGCCGTCCTCGTCCGCCGCGGAGCCGACTTCGCGGCGGCCGAGGACGCCGTACAGGACGCCCTGGTCGAGGCGGTGCGCGTCTGGCCGGACGACCCGCCGCGCGACCCGAAGGGCTGGCTGGTCACCGTGGCCTGGCGCCGCTTCCTCGACGCGGCCAGGGCCGACACCACGCGCAGGCGGCGCGAGGACCGCGTCGACCGGGAGCCGCCGCCCGGTCCCGCACGCGAAGCGGACGACACCCTCTGGCTCTACTTCCTCTGCGCCCACCCCGCGCTGACCCCGTCGTCGGCGGTCGCGCTCACACTGCGCGCCGTCGGCGGGCTCACCACCCGCCAGATCGCCCGGGCCTACCTGGTGCCCGAGGCGACCATGGCGCAGCGCATCAGCCGGGCCAAGCGCACCGTCTCCGGCGTGCGCCTGGACCGGCCCGGCGACGTCTCCACCGTGCTGCGCGTGCTCTACCTGGTCTTCAACGAGGGCTACTCCGGCGACCTCGACCTCGCCGCCGAGGCCATCCGCCTCACCCGGCGGCTCGCGGCCGCGATCGACCACCCCGAGGTGGCCGGACTGCTCGCCCTGATGCTGCTCCACCACGCCCGACGCGCCGCCCGGACCGCGCCCGACGGCAGCCTGGTCCCGCTCGCCGCGCAGGACCGGGGCCGCTGGGACACGCGGGCGATCGCCGAGGGCGTCGGGGTCCTGCGGGCGGCCCTCGCCCGCGACCGGCTGGGCGAGTACCAGGCCCAGGCCGCGATCGCGGCACTCCACGCCGACGCGCCGACCGCCGCGGAAACCGACTGGGTGCAGATCGTCGAGTGGTACGACGAGCTCGGCCGGCTGACCGACAGCCCGGTCGTCCGGCTCAACCGCGCGGTGGCCGTCGGCGAGGCCGACGGCCCGCGCGCCGGTCTGACGGCCCTGGCCGCACTGGATGGGTCCCTGCCCAGGTTCGCCGCCGTGGCGGCCTACCTCCACGAACGCGACGGGGATCCGGTGACCGCGGCGCGCCTGTACGCCGAGGCGGCCGGCAAGGCGTCCAACCTGGCCGAACGCGACCACCTGACCCGCCAGGCGGCCCGGCTCAACGCGCAGAAGGACCGGTGAGGCCCTGACGGCGCGGGGGTGTGGGCACCTGCGCGGAGGGGGAGGGGCAGGTGCCCACGGGTGACGGCCGGAGGCCGCTCGCCGAGTCGGCCGTCGATTCCAGCGTAGGCCCCACGGCCGGACGGGCCGAGTCAGACCGGGTCAGGCCGACTCCGGCGGGCTCAGGCCTGCTGCCTGCGCAGCAGCGGGGGAGCGGGGTTCGGCAGGGGGCTGGCCGCGGCGGGGCTCAGACCGTCCAGCACCAGGGTCACGTAGCGCCGCCAGCCGCCCTCGGCCGGATCCATGGTCCACAGCACGCTCACGAGCATGCCCATGACCCGCTTCAGGTCGTCGGGCACGAGGTCCGCCCGGATCACCCCGTCCCGCTGGCCCCGGACGACCAACGGGTCGAGCGCGTCGAAGAAGCGGGCGCTCGTCTCCGCGGTGAAGATCCCGGCGTTCCGCGCGGCGGTGAGTACGTGGTGCTCGTCGGCCGCCGAGGTCAGGGCGGCCTCGATCACGGTGGTCAGCCCGCGGCGCGCGTCCTCGTCGGTGAGGGCGCGGTCGATGACGGGGAGGACGTCCTGGGTGAACTGCTGGTCCAGCACCGCCCGCAGGAGGGCCGCCTTGTCCGGGAAGCGGCGGAAAAGGGTCGCGATGCCCACGCCGGCCCGCCGGGCGATCTCGTCGAGCGGCGCTTCGGGCCCTTGCCCGGCGTACACGTCGCGGGCCGCCCGGACGATCTTCTCGACGTTGCGCGCGGCGTCGGCGCGTAGGGGCCGGGGGGTATCGGTGGGCACGGCCCAAGCCTAACAACCGAGGGCCGACCGCCAGTTCGAGTTGACACCCCGCGAGTCCTGAAGTGATAGTTGACTACTGAATAGAGAGTGCCCGCACCCTCGCCTCCCCGCACCCCCGAACCGCGCCTTTAGGGATTCCGTCATGCCTCAGCCGCCCGCGGCTCCGCACACCGGCAAAGTGATCGCCACGCTCGCACTGGCGGGTGTCACGGCGGCCGTCATGCAGACCCTGGTCACTCCGCTCCTGGCCGACCTGCCGACGCTCCTCCACACCTCCTCCTCCAACTCGGCGTGGGTCGTCACCGCCACCCTCCTGGTCGCCGGCGTGTGCGTACCCATCAGCGGGCGCCTCGGGGACATGGTCGGCAAGCGCCGCGTGCTCCTGGCCTGTACGGTGCCGCTGATCATCGGATCGGTGGTGTGCGCGCTGTCCGGCGGCGTCGTCCCGATGATCGTCGGGCGCGGCCTGCAGGGCATCGGAATGGGCATGATCCCCCTGGGCATAGCCCTGCTCCGCGATGTCGTGCCCACCGAGAAGCTCAGCTCCTCCATCGCCCTGGTCAGTGCCTCGATGGGCATCGGCGGCGGCATCGGCCTCCCGCTCTCCGCGGCAGTCGCGCAGTACGCCGACTGGCGCTTCCTGTTCTGGGGCGCGGCGGCGCTCGCCACCGCCGTCGCCGGCATGATCCTGGCCTTCGTCCCCGACGTCCCGGCGGGCGCCAAGGGGCAGCGCTTCGACTTCGTCGGCGCGCTGGGCCTGGCCGTGGGCCTGGTGTGCCTGCTGCTCGCCGTCTCCAAGGGGGCCGACTGGGGCTGGGGCTCGGCCACCACCGTCGCACTGTTCGCCGGTGCCGCCGCGGTCCTGGCCGCCTGGGGTTGGTTCGAGTGGCGCACCACCGACCCGCTGGTGGACCTGCGCACCACCGTCCGCCCGCGCGTCCTGCTGACGAACCTCG
The DNA here is from genome assembly GCF_041862025.1 of Streptomyces sp. AB3(2024). Lineage (NCBI taxonomy): Bacteria > Bacillati > Actinomycetota > Actinomycetes > Kitasatosporales > Streptomycetaceae > Streptomyces > Streptomyces sp. AB3(2024). Next base: position 879 of record NZ_JBGWAB010000255.1, on the reverse strand, counting down.
CCTCGGTCTTCATCGGCTTCGGCATGTACGCGAGCATGCTGGTCGTCCCGCAGCTGCTCCAGTACCCCGAGGCCACGGGCTACGGCCTGGGCCAGTCGATGCTGGCCGCCGGCCTGTGGATGCTGCCCGGCGGCCTGATGATGATGGTCGTGTCCCCCCTCGGAGGCCGGCTCACCAACGCCCGCGGCCCCAAGGTCACGCTCGTCTGCGGCGCGGTCGTACTCGCCGCCGGATACGGGGTGGCCCTCCTGCTGGCCGGCACGGCGCCGGGCCTCATGGTCGCCGCCATGGTGATCAACAGCGGGGTCGCCCTCGCGTACGGAGCCATGCCGGCCCTGATCATGGGCGCGGTGCCCCTCGCGGAGACCGGTGCCGCCAACGGCTTCAACACGCTGATGCGCTCCCTGGGCACCTCGACCGGCGCCGCCGTCGTCGGCGTGGTCCTGGCCCGGATGACCACCACGGCCGGGGGGTTCACCTTCACCTCCGAGAGCGGCTTCCGTACCGGGCTGTTGCTGGGCGGCGCCCTGGCGCTGGTCTCCGCGGCCGTCGCCGCCCTCATCCCCGCCCCCCGGGTGGAACCGCCCACCCCCGGGGGCGCGCAGGGGCCGACGACGGAGACGGCCGCAGCGGCCGCGAGCGCGTAACGGGAGCCGCCCGGCAGGAGCCGCGGGGGGGGGGGGGGGGGGGGGGGGGGGGGGGGGGGGGCGGGGGGGGGGGGGGGGGGGGGGGGGGGGGGGGGGGGCGGGGGGGGGCGCGGGCGGGGGGGGGGGGGGGGGGGCGGGCCGCGCCCCCCCCCCCCGGGGGGGGGTTGGGGGGGGGCGGGGCGGGGCGGGGGGGCCCCCCCCGCGACCGGCGCCTTCCGGTCAGCGGGCCGGG
>NZ_JBGWAB010000254.1:0-4850 GCF_041862025.1 Streptomyces sp. AB3(2024) | reverse complement strand
CCCGGCCACCCAGATCAAGTGGGGCCTGGACTACATGAACTCCCGCTACGGCAGCCCCGTCGGCGCCTGGAACTTCTGGCAGAACAACCACTGGTACTAAACCACCGGTACGAAACCACCCGTGGACCGCGCACAGCGCACACAGCGCACCGCAGACACACGAAGGCCCCGGTGGCCGGCCTCCCCAGGTCCGGCCACCGGGGCCTTCCGCGTCCCATCCCAAGGGGTCAGTGGGCGCCTGCGGGACTCACAGGCGCTGGATGATCGTCCCGGTCGCCAGCGCGCCTCCCGCACACATGGTGATCAGGGCGAACTCCTTGTCGCGCCGCTCCAGCTCGTGCAGCGCGGTGGTGATCAGGCGGGCGCCGGTGGCGCCGACGGGGTGGCCCAGCGCGATGCCGCCGCCGTTGACGTTGACCTTCTCCAGGTCCTGGTCGAAGACCTGGGCCCAGCTGAGGACGACGGAGGCGAAGGCCTCGTTGATCTCGACGAGGTCGATGTCCCGCAGGGACATCCCGGCCTTGCCCAGCACGGCCCGCGTCGCGTCGATCGGCCCGTCCAGGTGGTAGTGCGGATCGGCGCCCACCAGGGTCTGGGCGACGATCCGGGCGCGCGGCTTGAGCTTGAGGGCGCGGGCCATCTTGCGCGAGGCCCACATCACGGCGGCGGCGCCGTCGGAGATCTGCGAGGAGTTCCCGGCGGTGTGCACGGCGGTCGGCATGACCGGCTTGAGCCGGGCCAGGCCCTCCATGCTGGTGTCGCGCAGCCCCTCGTCCCGGTCGACCAGCCGCCACATGCCATGCCCGGCCGCCTGCTCGGCCTCGGTGGTCGGCACCTGGACGGCGAAGGTCTCGCGCTTGAAGCGCTCCTCCGCCCAGGCGGCCGCGGCCCGCTCCTGGGAGAGGACGCCGAGGCGGTCGACGTCCTCGCGGGTCAGCCCGCGGCGGCGGGCGATCCGCTCGGCGGCCTCGAACTGGTTCGGGAGGTCGACGTTCCACTCGTCGGGGAAGGGCTTGCCCGGACCGTGCTTGGATCCGGAGCCCAGCGGGACCCGGCTCATGGCCTCGACTCCGCAGGCTATGCCGATGTCCATGACCCCGCCGGAGATCATGTTGGCGACCATGTGGTTGGCCTGCTGGGAGCTGCCGCACTGGCAGTCCACCGTGGTCGCGGCGGTCTCGTAGGGCAGCCCCATGGCGAGCCAGGCGTTGCGGGCCGGGTTCATCGACTGCTCGCCGGCGTGGGTGACGGTGCCGCCGACGATCTGCTCGACGCAGTCGGGCTGGATCGCGGTACGGGCGAGGAGCTCGCGGTAGGTCTCGCCGAGGAGGTAGGCGGGATGGAGGTTGGCCAGGGCTCCCCCGCGTTTCCCGATGGGGGTGCGTACGGCTTCGACGATGACGGGTTCCGCGGCCATGAGCTCGTCCTCTCCTGCACATCCTGCACAGCGCCGGCACGGCGGGCCGTCCCGGCGCCCCGCCTGAACTAGTACGCGTTCTAGTTCTCCCCCGCAGTCTTATGACCCGAACCCCCGGCACGCAAGGGTCGTGCACGCGCCTTACACGGATTCCACACGCAACAGGTGGCGCGAGAGGCCTTGTGACTTCTAGAACTCGTTACTACCTTCGAGCCAACTTCTGATGGGCCGTCAGACCCTCGTCAGACCTTGGAGTCGCCCGATGCCCTGCCCCGCGCTTCCCGACGGCTTCGACGCCACCGACCCCGACCTCCTCCACGACCGCGTCCCCTTGCCGGAGTTCGCGCAGCTGCGGCGGACCGCGCCGGTGTGGTGGTGCCCGCAACGGCGGGGCGTCACCGGCTTCGACGACGAGGGCTACTGGGCCGTCACCCGGCACGCGGACGTCAAGTACGTCTCCACGCACCCCGAGCTGTTCTCCTCCACCACCAATACGGCGATCATCCGCTTCAACGAGCACATCCAGCGCGAGCAGATAGACGCCCAGCGGCTGATCATGCTGAACATGGACCCGCCGGAACACACCCGCGTACGCCAGATCGTGCAGCGGGGCTTCACCCCCCGGGCCATCCGCGGCTTGGAGGCGGCCCTGCGCGACCGGGCCCGGAAGATCGCCGAGGAGGCTGTGGCCGCCTCCGCCGACGGCAGCTTCGACTTCGTCACCCAAGTGGCCTGCGAACTCCCCCTCCAGGCGATCGCCGAGCTGATCGGCGTCCCCCAGGAGGACCGGGCCAGGATCTTCGAGTGGTCGAACAGGATGGTCGCCTACGACGACCCCGAGTACGCGATCACCGAGGAGGTCGGCTCCAACGCGGCCGTGGAACTCATCGGCTACGCGATGAACCTGGCCGCCGCGCGCAAGGAGTGCCCGGCCAAGGACATCGTCACCCAGCTCGTGGCGGCCGAGGGCGAGGGCAACCTGCGCTCCGACGAGTTCGGCTTCTTCGTGCTGCTACTGGCGGTCGCCGGCAACGAGACCACCCGCAACGCCATCAGCCACGGCATGCACGCCTTCCTCACCCACCCCGAACAGTGGGAGCTGTACAAGGCCACCCGGCCGGCTACGGCCGCGGAGGAGATCGTGCGCTGGGCCACCCCCGTGGTCTCCTTCCAGCGCACCGCCACCCGGGACACCGAGCTGGGCGGCCAGAAGATCAAGGCGGGCGACCGGGTGGGGATGTTCTACTCCTCCGCCAACCACGACCCCGAGGTCTTCGAGAACCCCGAGGTCTTCGACATCACCCGCGACCCGAACCCCCACCTCGGCTTCGGCGGCGGCGGCCCGCACTTCTGCCTCGGCAAGTCCCTCGCCGTCATGGAGATCGACCTGATCTTCAACGCCCTGGCCGACGCCCTCCCCGACCTGCGCCTGGCCGCCGACGGCCCGCGCCGGCTGCGCGCGGCCTGGCTCAACGGCATCAAGGAGCTCCGGGTCAGCTCCCGTTGACCCGCGGACCGGGGCGGCGGGGGCCGTCCACCTTCCACGCCCCGGCCCCCGCCGTCCGCCGCTCGCCGTGCGGGACACCGCGCCCGAGTGGCGGGATCCCCGCGACTGCCCGATCCTGACAGGACGCGGCGATCCACCGAAGGGGCGCCGGGGCACCACTGCCCCGGCCCCCCTTCGGCCCGTTGCGGGCGCGCGGCTTCGGGCCGTTGCGGGCGCGCGGTTTCGGGCCGTTGCGGGCGCGCGGTTTCGGGCCGTTGCGGGCGCCGCTCGCCGGCCGGGCTCCGGCGGGGGGCCGGGTAAGGTCCGTCGCCCGCGGGGGCCCCGGCGGGGGGCCGGGTCAGGCCGTGCGCAGGATCGCGCAGGTCGTCGTACCGTGCGCGTAGAGCTTGCCGTCGAGGGTCCCCACGACGCGCGCCTCGGCGGTGGCCGTCGTCCGGCCGACGTGCAGGGCGCTCCCCTCGCAGCGCAGCGGCGGGGTGTCCGCCAGCACCGGACGGATCATGTGAACGCCCAGCTGGACCGTGGTGTAGGCGGTACCGGCCGGGAGCCGCGTCATCACCGCGGAGCCGAGCGCCGAGTCCAGCAGGGTGGCGAGGAACCCGCCGTGGACCGTGCCCATCGGGTTCAGCAGGTGGTCGCCCGGGTCGCCCTCGAAGACGGCGAAGCCCTCCCCGACGTCGGTGAGACGGAAGCCCAGGGTGCTCATCATCGAGGCCGCGGGCAGCGTGCCCTTGAGGGCCGACCGCAGGACGTCCAGACCGCTCATGCCCAGGATCTCAGGGGTGAGTTCGGGCCGCGGCCGCCAGGTGTGGGTGCGGGTGCGGGTGTTCTCGGCGGTGAGGTTCTCGTACGTGGTCATGGCACCGACCCTAGGCACCGCCCCGCCGCGCGCACGAGTGACGGATCCGGCAGCATCCGCATCACTTCCGACAGCGCCCGTCCGGGCCGGGCGACCGTAGGCTGACCCGCGTGAAAATCGCCGTACTGGCCCTCGACGGGGTCTTCGACTCCGGGATCTCGGCCGTCCTGGACGTACTGCACTGCGCGAACGCCCTGCGCGGGCAACTCGCCGGAGCCGCGCCCCCGGCCTTCGAGATCCACACCGTCGGCGTGCGCCGGCGGGTCCGTACGGGGCTCGGGCACCGGATCGACGCCGAACCCGCCTCCGCGGCGCAGGGCGCCGGACTCCTCGTGCTGCCGGCCCTCATGGAGCGCCGCCCGGCCGCCCTGCTGGAGACGGTGGCCTCGCCCGCCCACCGCTCCGCGCGCCGGCTCCTCGCCGAGGCCCGCGAGCGCCGCACCCCGCTCGCCTCCTCCTGTACGGGAACGTTACTGCTCGCGGAGTCCGGGGTGCTGGACGGACTGCGGGCCACCACGAGCTGGTGGCTCGCCCCCGTGTTCCGCGACCGCTACCGCCGGGTGACCCTGGAGGAGGCCCGGATGGTCACCACCTCGGACGGGGTCACCACGGCGGGCGCCGCGTTCGGCCACCTCGACCTGGCGCTGTCCGTCGTCGGCATGCGCAGTCCGGCCCTGGCCGACCTCGTGCGGCGCTACCTGGTGGTGGACGACCGGGCCTCGCAGGCCGCGTACGCGATCCCCGGCGCGATGGCCCGTCACGACCCGCTGGTCGCCGCCTTCGAGCAGTGGGTGCGGGCCCGGATCGCGGAACCCCTGTCCATCGCGGAAGCCGCCCGCGACCTGGGCGTCAGCGAGCGCACCCTGCAGCGCACGATGGCCCGCACCCTCGGCTGCTCCCCGATCCGCCTGGTCCAGGACCTTCGGGTGGAACAGGCCGAACACCTGCTGCGCACCACCGCCCTGCCGCTCGCGGCGGTGGCCCGACGGGTCGGCTACGAGAGCCCCGGCCCGCTGCGCGCGCTGCTGCGCCGCCGCTCGGGGAGCGGGGCGGGGCGGGGCGGGCCG
>NZ_JBGWAB010000253.1:0-4937 GCF_041862025.1 Streptomyces sp. AB3(2024) | reverse complement strand
TCTCGCCCGCCGCCGGAGCGCCCGGAAGCGGCCCGGCCGCCGCGGGGCCGTCGGCCGCGCCGCCGCCCTTCGCGGGAGCGGCCGACGGGGGATCGGGAACAGGTGCCGGAACGCCGTCGGCGACGGGTACCGGGACGGGGTCCGGAACCGGCAGGGCCGCGGCCATCCGTTCCGGTGTCCAGAACGCGGCGGCCTCGCGCGCGGTCCAACGGCTCTGGGCGGCCTGCGCGCTGCCCGTCTCCGCGACGGGCAGCGGCCCGCCGGGCAACAGCAGTGCGGCGGCGGCCGTAGCCGCCGCCAGCGTCAACGTACGTCGCATGTCTCGCTCCTGAGGGTATGGGCCGGGACGGCCCGGATGACCTGGTGCTGTGACCGGCCGGGTTCACCGGGGCGCGGCGCCCGCAGCGGCACCGCACCGTGTTGTCGGACCGCGCGAGTGCGTCCGGTACGAGCCGAGGTCCTCCCGCCCCGTGCCGCACCGCACCGCACCGGACGCCGCAACCCGGCAAGCCTCTTCGACCACAGCACTAGACGGCCTGCGGAAATCGGAACAGCCGGTCGGGGTCGTAGGCCCGTCGGACCTCCTCCAGCCGGGGGAGGTTGGAGCCGTAGTAGGCCTCGCGCCAGCCGGTGAGCTTCGGGTCGGCGTAGTTCTGGTAGGCGGCGCCGCCGGCCCACGGGCGCAGGTCCTGCCAGAGCCCGTCCAGCCAGGCCCGGTGGCGGGCCACCTCGGCGGCCGGAGCGGACTGCGGCCAGTAGACGAGGTACTGGGCCAGGAAGGCGCTGCCGCGGTGGACGAAGGCGGTGTCGGCGGCGGCGACCCGGTTCAGTGCCCCGCCGCACACCCCGTCGAACTGGACGACCCCGAGCCCGCCGCGCGGCGCCCGCCCCGCGTACCGCCGGACGGCCGCCAGCACCGCCGTGACCGCGGGCTCAGCCAGCCCGGATGGGCCCCAGAAGTCGGAGCGGGCGGCGTACGAGTCCCGCCCGAGGCGCCCCTGCGGGTCCCGGCCGGGCAGCCGGCCCGGGAGCCGGCACCGGTCGGGGGCCGGATCGGCGCAGCCCGCCATGGCCCGTACGGTGTCCGCGTAGCTCCGTACGACGGTCCAGCTGTCCCGGGGTCCTCGCCCCACCAGGTCGGTGAGCCGCGTCAGTTCCCGCTCCAGCTCCCCGCGCCCGTCGAGGCACACGACCCGGACGGCGGGCACCGCGGCGGCCCCGGTCCCCGACTCCACCGTGAACTCCACCTGGCTCCAGAACGGGTCCGGCAGCCCGCCCAGCCAGCGCTGCCAGCCGCGCAGCACCGCCGGGGAGTCGGTGTCCGCCCAGTGCAGCTCGGCGAAGGCGGCATCGGTGACCGGATGGGTGCGCAGCCGGAACTCGGTGACCACCCCGAAGTTGCCGCCGCCGCCCCCGCGTAGCGCCCAGTACAGATCGGGGTCCCCGCCCGGCCCCACCTCCCGCACCACCCCGTCCGGGGTGACCACCCGGGCGCCGGAGAGCCGGTCGCAGGTGGCTCCGTAGGCCCGGGAGGAGAGGCCCAGGCCACCGCCGAGGGCGAGCCCCGCGATGCCGACGGAGGGGCACAGCCCGGCCGGGACGCCCAGGCCGTCCGCCGCGAGGGCCGCGTGCAGACCGGCGAGCCGGGCGCCCGCGCCGACCCGTACCTCGCCCCCTTCGACCGTCACACCGGCCATTGCCCCCACGTCGACCACCAGACCGGCGGCCACGGTGGACCAGCCCCCATAGCTGTGGCCGCCGCCGCGCGGCACGACCGGGGCGCCCGAGCGGCGGGCGAAGTCCAGGCAGACGGCCACGTCCCCGGCGTGCGCCGGGTAGGCGACGGCCGCGGGGGAGACGGAGTCGAAGCGGGGCTGGAACAGCTGTCGGGCCTCGGCGTAGTCCGCACCGCCGGGCAGGACCACCCGCCCGTCCAGCGCGCGGGCGAGCGCCCCGAAGTCGGCGCTGCCCCGCGGGGAACGGGCGGCCGCGCCCACGGAGGCCAGGACGGCGGCGGCGGTGCCCGCGAGGACCCGGCGGCGAGGGAGGCTCATTCCTCCTTCCTCCCACTGCCCGGCCCGATCGGGGCGAAGGCGGGCCCGCCGAAATCGTGTTGTCAGCCAATTGGACCAGGCGGTGCCACGAGGCTATCGCGTGCCTGCGAGGGAGGCGAGTGCCGTGGCTTGGTGCGGCAACGTCGACGGCCGAGGTGGCCCTCCGCAGGTGGCTCCGAAGTCATTCCCAACTTGTCGGAAATGTAGGGGTGATGGCCTGTTGGCCTGGGATTATGAGGTCGAGGGTGAGCTGACCTTCATGGGGAGTAATCGGTTCCGCTTCCCGGATTGTCCGACCGCCACCACCTCTCCTGAAGGTGCTTGTGGATCTTCCGATGAGCCTCATGTGGATCAGGCTGTGACTGGGTGCTAGGGCGAATGCTGACCCTTCGCTGACCTTACCGACCAGTAGTCACATGGATTGGTGTGAGTCGCCCTGATCTGCAGGTGTCCCGGCGAGGAATCGCTCTCCATGCCCTTTCGGCAGAACGTGAGAGCCATCCTCCGGGGACCTGGACGGGGGTCATCACGACAGAGCCTCGGGAGGTCGCAGTTGTGGGGGGTAGACAAGGATTGCGATCCTGGATGAGCCGGAGCAGCTCGATGGCTCGGAGTGCAAGTCCATGAGTCGTGGGGCAGGCGGCTCGATGCCTGCCCGCCGCATGTTCTCAAGCCGGCGAGGCGAGCAGCTGCCGCGCTGTTTCCTGTGCCGGCGCGGTAACAACCTTGGGAGCGATTGAGTTCGGGGCGGGCTGGCCTGGCGGGTTGGCTGGTGGGTGATCAGCAGGCGGCCTGACGGGCGAGCACGAGTTCCGTGCTCGCCTTGCGGCGGGTTGTCCGCCGGGCGGAGCGGTCAGAGACCGGGGTGGCGATCGCGAGGTGGGTCTCGGCGTAGGTCTCGCGGCGGCCGGTGAACCGCTGCAGGGGCCGCCACTGCTTGTACTCGGCGTTGGTGTGCTCCACGCAGATCCGCGCGGAGGACTGGCGGCGTCGCTGCTCGCGCCAGGCGTGGTGCTCGCCCGACTGGGACATCTCCGTCGACTCCACGATCGTGCGGGCGCATCAGCACGCGGCCGGCGCCCGCTCCGACCCGCCGCCGGCACCCGCCTCAAAAGGGGCCGAGCCGGCAGAACACCAGGGCGAAACGGCATGGCAGAGCCTGAGGAAGTAGCCGCAGCCGGGCGCATCGCGGGCGCGGTCGCGACGCCAACCTAAAGGCGCCGTCGGGCCCGGCACCAACGATTGTCGCGGGCCCCGTCAGAGGGCCGGCGCCGAGGCCTGGGCGATGACCACGTCGAGCAGGGCCAGCAGGCTGCCGCGCGCGTCCTCCCGGGAGCGGGCGTCCAGCAGCAGCACGGGCGTGGCGGGGTTCCCCAGGCGCAGCGCGGCGGCGATCTCCTCGGCGGTGTAGGGCTGTTCGCCGTGGAAGCAGTTCGCGCCGACCACGAACGGCAGCCCGCGGCTCTCGAAGAAGTCGATCGCCGGGAAGCCCCGGTCCAGGCGCCGGGTGTCGACCAGCACGAGCGCCCCCAGGGCCCCGTTCAGCAAGTCGTCCCACATGAACCAGAACCGCTCCTGGCCGGGCGTTCCGAACAGGTAGAGGACCACCCCGGCGTCGGCCAGAGTGATCCGGCCGAAGTCCATCGCGACCGTGGTCAGGGTCTTGGACTCGATGCCGTCCAGGTCGTCGACGCCGATCCCCGCGCTCGTCAGGCGCTCCTCGGTGCGCAGCGGCTCGATCTCGGAGACCGACTCGACCAGGGTCGTCTTGCCGACCCCGAATCCACCGGCGACGAGGATCTTGACGGGGGACGCTCCCCCGGCGGCGAAAGCGTCGGGAGTGTCATATCCGGGCAAGGTTGTCCCTGATTTTCATGAGCAGGTGGACATTGGTGGTCTCGGCGCCGTCGAGGGGCGGCCGATGGTGGATCAGCCCGCGGTCCGCGAGTTCGCCCAGCAGCAGCGTCATCGGGGTGAGGCGCATGTGCATGCGGGCGGCGATCTCGGCGACCGCCATCCCGCCCGGCGGTGCGCACATGGCGAGGACGGCCCGCCATTCGGTGGCCAGCCCGGTGTGGGCGTCGTCCGCGGCGACCGCGGCCGTGATGGTGGTGTCCATGGTGAGGGCGGTCTGCGGAGCGGCGGCCGTGCGGCCGTCGGTCAGCGCGTACAGCCGTGTCCTGCGCGGGCTCCTGCGCTGCGGCTCGTCGGGCATTACGGCGTCGGTGTGGAGGTGCGCTCGGGGGTTCCCAGCCACTCGCCGAGTGCCTGGGCGGTCCGTACGGCCTCGCCGCCCAGCTCTCCGAGGCGTGCCTTGCGGTTGGTCACCACGATGAGCGTGCTGCCCTCTCCGCAGCCGACGACGCAGAGGTAGCGGTCGTCCATCTCCACGAGTTGGCGGATGACCCGGCCGCCGTCGATCTCCCTCGATATCGCCTTCATGGTGGCGGCGATGCCGGAGGCGGCGGCAGCGATGCGCTCCGCCTGGTCCCGCTCCAGCAGGTAGGCGCTGAGCTTGATGCCGTCGTTGGACAGGAGCACGGCTCCCTCGATGCCGGCGATCCGGCTCAGGTTGTTGTCCAGGATGCCGTAGATCATTTCGCTGGCTGTCATCGTCATGGCCGTTCCGCTCGGAGCTCTGCTTCCACTTTCTTGGTCCCCTCTTCGTAGTCCGCCCAGGCGTCGGCGACCTCTTCGGGTGTCGCCGTGTCCGGGCCGGTGTCCGGCTCCGGTGCGCGGGGGCCGCGGAGCTGCCGGGTGAGATGGGTCTGGGGGACGCGCTGGGGCTGGGCGGGCCGCGGGGGGGGGGGGGCGCCCCCGGAGCGGACGGGCAGCGGCCGCCCGGTCGTGACCGGTCCGGGGGCGGGGCGGGGTGCGGGCGCC
>NZ_JBGWAB010000252.1:0-4987 GCF_041862025.1 Streptomyces sp. AB3(2024) | reverse complement strand
GCGAGCACGCTGAAGACGGAGTCCGACTGGGCGGTCAAGGCCAAGCTCATCGAGCAGCCCGACCTGGCCGGCATCTACGACCTGACGCTCCTGAACAAGGTCCTCAAGGCCGCCGGCAAGCCCGAGGTCTCCGACGCCGGTCTCGGCGCCAAGTAACTCCGTCGGGGCGGGGACGAACGCCGCCGCGACGGTGGCCCGCACCCCGGGCCGGGCAGTGGTCGCGGCCACACCACCGCCCGGCCCGGCATGCCGTCCCCCTCATCGGCCGGGCCCGTGCCCCTCGGCCGGGCCCGCGCTCAGCGCCCGTCCTCGGCCAGCAGCCGCAGCGCCTCCAGGGCCACGACGCTGCCCCGCCGGACACCGTCCGCGACGACCTGCCGGTGCGGGTCGTAACCTCCGGTGGCCTCCTCGTCCACGAGGTCGTCGGCGTTCGCCCCGTCCGCCACCAGCACTCCGCCCGCGGTCAGTCCGCGCAGCGAGGCCGTCACCAGCAAGGCGGAGAGCTCCATCTCGATCGCGGCGACACCGGCCTCGCCGTACGCCGTGACCGGGATCAGTCCGGGCTGGAACGCCGCGCGGGTCCACACGATGCCCCGGTGGTGGGGTACGCCCGCCTCGCGGGCCGCCCGCTGGAGCGCCAGAACCGCCTCGGGTGCGCAGAGCGCGGGATACTCCGGGGGCAGCAGCTGACCGGTCACCCCGTCGTCGCGTACCGCTCCCTCCGCGATCACCAGGTCGCCGTCGGCTATTCCCGGACGGATCGATCCCGCCGTGCCCAGTCTGACGATGGTGCGCACACCCGCTTCGGCCAGCTCCCGGAAGAGCAGGATCGCTCCGGGTCCGCCGACCCCGTGCGAGGCGACCGTCACCCGGAGCCCCCGCCAACTCCCGGTGAAGAGGCGGCATTCGCGGTGGTGTGAGACCTCCTCGGCGTCTTCGAGCAGTCCTGCGACGGCTTCGGCCCGCGCCGGGTCGCCGACGACGAGCGCGCAGGCCGGGAGGCCGGTGCGCGGGATGCGGGTGAGGGGCGACAGGTCCTGGGTCATACGAGGGCTCCGGAGGTACGTGCGGCACGGCGGCGGCCCGCCGTGGCGAGGAACAGGGCGACGAGGGTGACGGCGTACGGCGCCGCGTCCGTGGCCTGCTGCGGGAGGCCGAGGCCCTGCAGGCGGAAGCCGACCGCTTCGGCGGGTGTCGTGCGAAGGAGCGCTCAGCCGCGACAGGCGCCGCTGGCGCACCGGCCGTAGTCGAGGAAACGAGCTCGCCGCGCGCGAATCCCTCCGCCCACAGCACCCCCTGAAGGGTCTTGAGCGGTGTCACCTTGCGGTCCTCGTCGAGCCATGCGTTCAGCGCCCGCTCGATCCGTGCCGGACCCGCGTCCGGCTCCCCCAGCTCCGTCCGCGCCTGGGCGAGGGCGCGGGCCACCCGCGGCTCGTCGCCGCGATCGGCGAGCAGTGCGCCGAGCCGCCGGCGCGCGTACGGACGGAGCACGTCGACGACGAAGCCGGTGGCGCTCGTGGTGCCCTCGATGTCCAGGACCACGGCTTCCACGACGTGGCTCACGCGGTGATCTCCGCCGCGATCGCGTCGAAGTCCGGGAAGCGCCGGGAGATCCCGCTGCCGGTGAAGGTGCCGATCCACCCGTCCTCCTCGTGGAAGAAGCGGATCGCGGTGAAGGCCGGCCGGCTGCCCATGTCGAACCAGTGCGTGGTGCCCTTCGGCACGCCGAGGAGGTCGCCCCGCTCGCACAGCACCGCGTGGACCTCGCCGCCCACGTGCAGGTAGAAGATGCCGGAACCCGCGACGAAGAAGCGCACCTCGTCGTCGTCCTCGTGCGTGTGTTCCTCAAGGAACTTCTCCCGGGCGGCCTTCGCCTTCTCGGCGAAGCCGGGGTCGTCCCCGGGGTGCAGGGCGACCACGTCGACCGTGGCGAAGCCCTCGGCCGCGCTCAGCCGGTCGACCTCCTCCCGGTACCCGGCGAGGACGGCATCGCCGTCGGCGTCGGCCGGAACGTCCTCGCGCACCGGCCACCGCTCGTAGCGGACTCCGATCGGCGCGAGGGCGGCGGCGATCTCGGCGGGCTCGGCGGTACGTCGTACGACGGTCTCCGGGCCGTCCTCCGGCCAGGTCGTCAGCAGGGTCACGGAACGCTCCAGGGTGTCATGGCGGAGGGCGGGGGTGCGGCCCCTGGCCCCTGGCCCCTGGCCGATTCTCTCCGCCGGTTGTTGCCGGGGCGTGGCGGCCGTGTGGCGAGCACCACGGGCGAGCGACCGGCCACGGTTTGGCTGAATTTTCAGTCAGTGCGATGCTGACGTCGGGGCTGGAGCCCTGGCCGACCGGTGATCCCCCCTGTCCGCTACGGCGGCGCCGGTCCGGCGAAGGTCTACTCGATCTGGAGATGCCATGACCGAACACCGTGGCGAGCGCTCGCTCGCCGACCACCTGCTCGGACTCCTTCCCTCCCGTCGGGGCGTGCTGGGAGCGGTCGGCCTCGGCGCGGCCGGCGTCGCCCTCGGCGGCGCGGCGCTCACGTCGGCCTCCGCCTCGCCCGCGCCGCGGCCGGGCGGCGTACGCCCCCGGGTGCCGGCCGACGACGTCCCGCACGCCAGGACCTGGATGTCCTGGCCGTCGCGGAAGTCGGTGTGGGGGCGGCAGCTGTCCGGCGTACAGGAGGACATCGCGATGATCGCGCGCACGATCGCCGAGTTCGAGCCCGTGGTGATGTGCGTCCCCGACGACTACAGCGCCCGCGAGGCGCGGCCCCTGTGCGGCCCGCAGGTCGAGGTGATCACCGCGATCCCCACCGACGACCTGTGGATGCGCGACATCGCCCCGGTCTTCCGCCACGACGGGAACGGCGGCGTGGACGCGATCTCCCTCAACTTCAACGGGTGGGGCAACAAGCAGGTGCACACCTACGACGCCCGGGTCGCCGACCTCGTCGCCCGCCGGCGGGGCCTGCGGCTCACCTACGCCGACCTGGTCGGCGAGGGCGGCGCGGTGGAGTGCGACGGCGACGGCACGCTGATGGCGACCGAGAGCAGCCTGGTCAACAAGAACCGCAACCGGGGCATGAGCCGCGACGAGATCGAGCACTCCCTCCTGGACGCGTACGGCGCGGACAAGATGATCTGGCTGCCCGGTATCAAGGGCAAGGACATCACCGACGACCACGTCGACGTCACCTCGCGGTTCGTCCGCCCCGGCGTGGTGATGGTCCAGCTGCCGCCCCAGGACCGCAACGACGAGTGGGCGCGCGACGCCCGCGAGCAGTTCGCGATCCTCTCCGCGGCGACCGACGCCCGCGGCCGGCGGCTGCGGGTGATCCGGGTGGACGGCCCCGACACCGTCCGCTCGAAGAGTTCGACCTTCGTCGACTCCTATCTGAACTTCGTCCTCGTCAACGGCGGCGTGATCACCGCCCAGTTCGGCGACCAGGCCAAGGACGAGGCCGCCCGGCAGGCCCTGGCGGCGGCCTTCCCCGGCCGTGAGGTCGTCCAGCTGGACGTCGACCGCCTGATGGGCGGCGGCGGTGGCATCCACTGCTCGACCATGCACGAACCGATGCCCTGACCCCCCGTCCGCATGGACACCGCCGGCGGTGCGCCCCGCCGGCCCGACGACCGGGTGTGAGGCCCGGTCGCTCCCCGCTCCCCCTTCCCCCCACCGGAGGACCCCGTGCCGATTCCCGACCTGTCACGCCGCTCCGTCATGCGCTCCCTCGCGGGCGTCGGCGCGCTCGCCCTCGGCCTGACCGCCTGTTCCGAACTCGACGACCCGGACCAGGAGGGTGCCCCGGCTCCGGGCTCCGGCGCGGCGAACGGCCGCCGGCTCGGCGCCGAGTGGGAGAAGCACACCCGTACGTTCATGGCCTGGCCCGCGTCCGAGAACGTCTGGGGCGACCAGCTGGACGACGTGCGCAAGGACATCGCCGGACTCGCCGCCGCCATCGGGGCGCGCGAGCCCGTGGTGCTGCTGGCCCGGCCCGACCAGGAGGAGGCGGCCCAGCAGGCCTGCGGCAGCGACGTGGAAGTCATCCCGGTCTCGGTCGACGACCTGTGGGCCCGGGACACCGTGCCGGTCTTCGTCGAGGAGGGCGGCAAGGTAAAGGGCGTCGACTTCAACTTCAGCGGCTGGGGCAAGAAGCAGGAGCACGGCAACGATGCCAAGGTCGCCCGGACGCTGCTGACCAAGTACGGCATCGACCGGATCGAGACGCCGATCGTCGCCGAGGGCGGCTCCTTCGAGACCGACGGCCTCGGCACCCTGGTGCTCACCGAAAGCTCCGTGGTCAACTCCAACCGCAATCCGGGCATGAGCCGCGACCGGGTCGAGGAGGAGCTGAAGAAGGCCCTCGGCGTGACCAAGGTGATCTGGCTGGCCGGCGTGAAGGGCAAGGACATCACCGACGCGCACGTCGACTGCCTGATGCGCTTCGTCGCGCCCGGCGTCGTACTGCTGGACAAGGCCTTCCCGGGCACCCCGGCCGACGTGTGGTCGCGCTCGGCCGACCAGGCCAAGTCCGTCCTCAAGGGCGCCACCGACGCGCGCGGAAAGAAGATCGAGGTGATCGAACTGTCCCAGCCCGACCCCGACCGGATCACCGGCCGCGGCGACGCCTTCGTCTCCTCGTACATGAACTTCTACATCGGCTCCAAGGGCGTCTACCTGCCCCGGTTCGGCGACGCCCGGGCCGACGATCACGCCCGGCAGGTCATGAAGGAGCACTTCCCCGACCGCGAGATCGTCCCCGTGAAGATCGACGCGATCGCCTCCGGCGGCGGCGGCATCCACTGCGCCACCCACGACCTGCCCGCGATCAGCGACTGACCGACGGGGCCGCAGGCCCCACCGAACGCGGCGGTCCGCCGCCGATCACCGCGACCGGACGCTCCGGCCGCGGGGGGGGGGGGGGGGGGGGCGGCGGGGGGGGGGGGGGGGGGGGGGGGGGGGGGGGGGGGGGGGGGGGGGGGGGGGGGGGGGGGCT
>NZ_JBGWAB010000251.1:0-5156 GCF_041862025.1 Streptomyces sp. AB3(2024) | reverse complement strand
GCCCTCGACCCACTCACCGGTGACGGTCGACAGGAACGGAACCGCCGCGTCCCGGGGTGCGATCGGGGCGAGCAGCGTGTCGAGCTCCTCGCGCAGCAACTCCACCTGCGCCGAGTGCGAGGCGTAGTCCACCGCGATCCGCTTCGCACGGACCCCGTCCGCCTCACAAGCCGCCAGGAACTCCTCCAGCGCCTGGACCTCGCCCGAGACCACGACCGACGACGGCCCGTTCACGGCGGCGACGGAGATCCGCTCCTCACCCCACGCCGCGATCCGCTCACGCACCTCGGCAGCGGCCAACGGCACGGACACCATCCCGCCCAGCCCCGCCAGCACCCGGCCGATCGCCTGCGACCGCAGCGCCACCACACGCGCCGCATCCTCCAACGACAAGATCCCCGCCACACACGCCGCAGCGATCTCACCCTGCGAATGCCCGATCACCGCACCCGGCCGCACACCCGCCGCACCCCACACCTCGGCCAGCGACACCATCACCGCGAACAACGCCGGCTGCACCACATCCACCCGGTCAAGCGAAGGCGCACCCTCACTCCCCCGCAGCACATCCACCAACGACCAGCCGGTAAAGGGCTCCAGCGCCTTCGCACACTCCCCGATCCGCGCCGCGAACACCGGCGAGGACTCCAACAGCCCAGCCGCCATCCCCAACCACTGCGAACCCTGACCCGGGAAAACGAACACCGTCTTCCCGGTGCTCACGGCGCCGCGCGTCACTCCGGCGGCCGCGGCCCCGTCCTCCAGCGCGGTCAGACCACGCAGCAGTTCCTGCCGGTCCCCGGCCACGACCACCGCGCGGTGGTCGAAGACGGCCCGGGTCGTGGCCAGGGAGAGCGCCACATCGGCGGGCCTGAGCCCGGCCGCGCCCTCCAGGTGCCTGCGCAGGCGGGCCGCCTGGTCGCGCACGGCGTCCGCCGACTTCGCGGACACCACGTACGGCAGCACCGGTGCGGTACCCGTCTCGGCCGCGGTGACCACGGCCTCGTCCGGGGCCTGCTCGATGATCGTGTGCGCGTTGGTGCCGCCGATGCCGAACGAGGACACGGCCGCCCGGCGCGGGCGCCCGGTCTCCGGCCAGGGGGTGGCCGACTCCAGGAGCGAGACCGCTCCCGCCGACCAGTCCACGTGCGGGGTGGGCTCGTCCACGTGCAGGGACTTCGGCAGGACGCCGTGCCGCATCGCCTGGACCATCTTGATGACGCCCGCCACACCGGCGGCGGCCTGCGTGTGGCCCACGTTGGACTTGATCGAACCGAGCCACAGCGGCTGCTCGTCCGTGTGCTCCTGGCCGTAGGTGGCCAGGAGGGCCTGGGCCTCGATCGGGTCGCCCAGGGTGGTGCCGGTGCCGTGCGCCTCGACGGCGTCCACCTCGGCGGCGGACAGACCGGCGTTGGCCAGGGCCTGGCGGATGACGCGCTGCTGGGAGGGGCCGTTGGGGGCCGTGAGCCCGTTGGAGGCGCCGTCCTGGTTGACCGCCGAGCCGCGGACCACCGCGAGCACCGGGTGCCCGTTGCGGCGGGCGTCCGAGAGCCGCTCGACCAGCAGCATGCCGACGCCCTCGCCCCAGGCAGTGCCGTCGGCGGCTGCCGCGAAGGGCTTGCAGCGCCCGTCGGAGGCCAGGCCGCGCTGGATGCTGAAGGCGACGAAGGTGCCGGGCGTGGCCATCACGGTCACACCGCCCGCGAGGGCCATGTCGCATTCGCCGTTGCGCAGGGCCTGGACGGCGAGGTGGAGGGTGACGAGCGAGGAGGAGCAGGCCGTGTCGACGGTGACCGCCGGGCCCTCCAGGCCGAACGTGTACGAGACGCGGCCCGAGGCGACACTGCCCGAGCTGGACGTCCCCATGTACCCCTCCAGGCCCTCCGGGGCCCGGTGCAGGAGCGTGCCGTAGTCGTTGTACATGACGCCCGCGAACACGCCGGTCCGGCTGCCGCGCATCGACGCCGGGTCGATGCGGGCCCGCTCGAAGGCCTCCCACGAGGTCTCCAGCAGCAGCCGCTGCTGCGGGTCGGTCGCCAGGGCCTCGCGCGGCGAGATCCCGAAGAACGTCGGGTCGAAGTGGTGCGCGTCGTGCAGGAACCCGCCGGCCGTGCTGTAGCTGGTGCCCTGGCGGTCCGGGTCGGTGTCGAAGAGGGCTTCGAGGTCCCAGCCCCGGTCGGCGGGCATGTCCGAGATGGCGTCCCGCCCGTCGCGGACGAGTCGCCACAGGTCCTCGGGCGAGCGGACGTCGCCCGGGAAGCGGCAGGCCATCGAGACGATGGCGATCGGCTCGTCATCGTGCACGGCGACGGCGGTCGGAGCCGTGTCCGCTTCCTGGCTGCCGAGCAGTTCGGCGTGCAGGTACTCCCCCAGGACGGCGGGCGTCGGGTAGTCGAAGACGAGGGTGGCGGGCAGGCGAACGCCGGTGGCGGCGGCGAGCCGGTTGCGCAGTTCGACGGCGGTCAGCGAGTCGAAGCCGACCTCGTTGAACGACCGCGCCGGGTCCACCGCCTCCGGCCCCGCGAAGCCGAGTACGGCCGCGACCTGGCCTCTGACCAGTCCGAGGACGGCGCCGGCCTGCTGCTCCTGCGGCAGGGCAGCGAGCTGCCGGGCGAACGCGCCGCCGCCGCCCCGGGCGGCCCGACGGGTCGGCATGCGGACGAGGCCGGAGAGCAGCGGCGGGAGCATGCCGCCGCCGGCCGCCGCACGCAGGGCGGCCAGGTCCAGCTTGACGGGCGCCAGCAGCGCCTGCCCGGAGCCGCAGGCGGTGTCGAACAGGGACAGACCCTCGGCCGGCGACAGGGCGTTGACCCCGCCACGGCCCATGCGCGAAACGCCCTCGGCGTCCAGCGCGCCGCCCATACCGCCCACTTCGGCCCACAGGCCCCAGGCCAGGGAGGTCGCGGCCAGGCCCTGGGCCCGGCGGTGGGCGGCGAGGGCGTCCAGGAAGGTGTTGGCAGCCGCATAGTTGGCCTGGCCCGCGCCGCCGAACACACCCGCGGCCGAGGAGAACAGGACGAACGCGGACAGGCCGAGACCGGCGGTCAGCTCGTGCAGGTTCCACGCCGCGTCCACCTTCGGACGCAGCACCGCCGACAACCGCTCCGCCGTCAGGGAACCCAGCACCCCGTCATCCAGAACACCGGCCGTGTGCACGACCGCCGACAACGGACGCTCGGCCGGAATCCCCGCCAGCACGGCAGCCAGCGCCTCCCGGTCAGCCACGTCACACGCCGCCCACACCACCTCCGCACCCAGCTCCGCCAGCTCCGCCGACAACTCCACCGCACCCGAAGCCGCCTCACCACGACGGCTCACCAACAACAGGTGACGCACCCCGTGCTCGGCCACCAGATGCCGGGCGAACAAGCCACCCAGCGAACCGCTCGCACCCGTGACCAGAACCGTGCCCCCGGCATCCCACGCAGGAGCCGCATCAGCCGCGACCACAGCCCGCGCCAGCCTCGGCACCAGCACCGAACCACCGCGCACCGCAACCTCGGACTCACCCGACGCCAGCGCGGAGGAGAGCGCCTGCTCCACCTCGGCATCGGCATCCACGTCCACCAGGACGATCCGCCCCGGGTTCTCCGACTGCGCCGACCGCACCAGGCCCCGTACCGGAGCATGGACGAGGTCCGACACACCCTCACCCGGCACGGCCTCCACCGCACCCCGCGTCAGGAACACCAGGCGCGAGCCGGAGAAGCGGTCGTCGGCCAGCCATTCCTTGACCAGCGTGAGCACGCGGCCGGTCTCGGCGTGCACCGCAGCGGCCACGTCCGCGCCGGCGGGCTCCGTGCACGGCACGACCAGCGCGGACGGGATCTCCCCGCCCTCGACCACGGCCACGCCCAGCCCGGCGAGGTCGGCGAAGACCTGCGCGCCCTCGCCGAGCATCATCCAGGCGTCGGCGGAACCGGCCGCCGCCGAGGCCGCCTCGGTCCACTCGACACCGAACAGGGAGTCGCCGTGGCCACCGGCCGGGCGGCCGAACTGCTCGGGCGAGAAGGCCCGGAGGGCCAGGCTGTCCACCGTCGCGACGGGCGCGCCGTCGATGTCGGCCATGTCCAGCCGTACGGACTGCTGACCCGCCTTGGAGAGGCGCACGCGCAGGGTGTCCGCTCCGGTGGAGTGGACCGCGACCCCGGACCAGGAGAAGGGCAGCTGGCCCCGGCCGGTGTCCTCCACGAGGGAGCCGAGGCCGATGGCGTGCAGGGCGGAGTCGAGGAGCGCGGGGTGGATCGTGAACTGCTCGGCGCCCGGCCCGGTTTCGTCGCCGAGCCCGACCTCGGCGAACACCTCCTCGCCGCGCCGCCAGGCGGCCCGCAGGCCCTGGAACACCGGCCCGTAGCCGAAGCCGGAGTCCGCGAGACCCTCGTACAGGCCTTCGATGTCAACGGGTGCCGCGCCGGCGGGCGGCCAGGCGGTGAGGTCGCAGGCCTGCTTCTCCTCCGCGCCCTGCGCCAGCGTCGCGGTGGCGTTGCGGACCCACGGCTCGTCGTAGGCCGCCAGGCTGTCGCGCGAGTGGAAGACGACCGGCCGGCGGCCCGCCTCGTCGGGCGCTCCTACGGTGATCTGGAGCTCGACGGCGCCTTCCTCGGGCAGCACGAGCGGGGCCGCGACGGTCAGTTCGTCGACCAGGTCGCAGCCGACGCGCTCACCGGCCTGGAGGGCGAACTCGACGAAGGCCGTGCCCGGGAGCAGCGCGGATCCCATGACCCGGTGGTCCGCGAGCCAGGGGTGGGTGGGCAGTGACAGTCGCCCGGTGAGGAGCAGGCCGTCGGCGTCCGCCAGCGTCACCGAGGCGCCGAGCAAGGGGTGTTCGGCGGGCCGGAGTCCGGCGGTGGTCACGTCGCCGCCGAGGGTTCCGGCGTCGAGCCAGTAGTGCTCGCGCTGGAAGGCATAGGTGGGCAGGTCGACGTGCTCGGCACCGGTGTCACGGTGGTAGGACTGCCAGTCGACGGCGATGCCCCGGACGTGGACGTGGATGTGGGCGAGGGCCGTGACGGCGGTCTCCGCCTCGGGACGGTCCTTGCGGAGGATGGGTACGAAGGCGGCGGTGCCGGTGTCGTCGGCCAGGCAGGCCTGCGCCATCGCGGACAGCACCCCGTCGGGCCCGAGCTCGACGTACGTGCTCACGCCCGCGGCCTCCA
>NZ_JBGWAB010000250.1:0-5209 GCF_041862025.1 Streptomyces sp. AB3(2024) | reverse complement strand
ACATCCACCAGACCCGGCAGACCCGCCAACCGCTCCGCCTGCGCCCGCAACGCCCCCGCACTCTTACCCGACAGCACCCACGGCACCACCGGCATACCCGACCGCGCCCCAACCCCCGAAACCACCGCAGACTCCGGCGCCTGCTCCACGATCACATGCGCGTTCGTCCCGCTGAACCCGAACGACGACACACCCGCACGACGCGGACGATCGGTCTCCGGCCACGCCGTCGACTCCGTGAGGAGGGCGACCGCGCCGGACTCCCAGTCCACGTGCGGCGACGGCGCGTCCACGTGCAGGGTCTGCGGAAGCACCCCGTGGCGCATCGCCAGCACCATCTTGATCACACCGGCCACACCGGCAGCGGCCTGCGTGTGACCGATGTTCGACTTCACGGACCCCAGGAGCAGCGGCTGCCCCTCCGGCCGCTCCTGCCCGTACGTCGCCAGCAGGGCCTGCGCCTCGATCGGGTCGCCGAGGGAGGTGCCCGTACCGTGCGCCTCCACCACGTCGACCTGATCGGTCGAGAGCCGGGCGTTGGCGAGGGCCTGCCGGATGACGCGCTGCTGCGAGGGGCCGTTCGGGGCGGTGAGGCCGTTGCTCGCGCCGTCCTGGTTGATGGCGCTGCCGCGGATCACGGCCAGCACCGGGCGGCCGTTCTTCCGTGCGTCGGAGAGCCGCTCCAGGAGCAGGACGCCCACGCCCTCCGCCGGGCCGAAGCCGTCGGCGCCGGCCGCGAAGGCCTTGCAGCGGCCGTCGGTGGACAGCCCTCGCTGCTTGCTGAACTCCACGAACAGGCCGGGCGTGGACATCACGTGGACGCCGCCGGCCACGGCCAGCGAGCACTCCCCCGCCCGCAGGGCCTGCGCGGCCAGGTGCAGGGCGACCAGCGATGCCGAGCAGGCCGTGTCGACGGTGACGGCCGGCCCCTCCAGACCGAAGGTGTACGACAGCCGGCCCGACAGCACGCTGGAGGCGTTGCCGGTGCCCAGGTGCCCCGCGTAGTCCTCGGCCGCTTCGAGGAGCGGGGTGAGGTAGTCGGAGCCGTTCATGCCGACGAACACGCCGCACTGGCTGCCGCGCAGGGCGTTCGGGTCGATGCCCGCCCGCTCGAACGCCTCCCACGAGGTCTCCAGCAGCAGCCGCTGCTGCGGGTCCATCGCCATCGCCTCGCGCGGGGAGATCCCGAAGAAGTCGGCGTCGAAGGCGGAGGCACCGGTGAGGAATCCGCCCTCGCGGGTGGTCGAGGTGCCCTGGTCGTCGGGGTCGTCCGAGAAGAGGTGGTCCAGGTCCCAGCCCCGGTCCGCGGGGAATTCCGTGAGCGCGTCGCCGCCGCGGACCAGCAGGTCCCAGAGTTCTTCGGGAGAGCGCACCCCGCCGGGGAACCGGCAACTCATGGCCGTGATGGCGATGGGCTCGTGGGCCTGGCTCTCGATGTCCCGCAGACGTCCGTACGCCTCGTCGAGATCCGTCGTGACCTTCTTGAGGTATTCGCGGAGCTTTGCTTCGTTCGCCACTGGCGCTTCACCTGTTCGCGTGATCGAGACCGTGGTGGGGACGGGCTCAAGGGAATTCAATGGAGTTCAGGGGAATCCGAGGATATGGAGGAATTCCGGGAATCCCGGGGCCGTACCGCCGGAACAGGGGTTCCGGCGGTACGGCCTGGGGGTGGTTGGGGTTCAGCCCCCGAACTTCTTGTCGATGAGGGCGAACAGCTCGTCGTCGCTGGCGTCCTCGATCTCCCCGGCCGCCGTGCCGTCGGCGGCGGTACGGGCGTCGTTCCACTGGGCCAGGAGGGTCTGGAGGCGCACCGCCACCCGTGCGTGGGCCGCGTCGTCACCGGCCGCGACGGCCAGTTCCGCCGGGTCCAGCGAGGAGAAGGTGCCCTCCAGGCGGTCGAGGTCCTCCAGTACGGACAGCCTGCGTCCGCTCGTGCCCTCGGGGGCCAGCTCGTCCAGCAGGTGCCGGGCGAGCGCGGCCGGGTTCGGGTAGTCGTAGATCAAGGTGGCGGGCAGCCGGAGCCCGGCGGCCGCGCCGAGCCGGTTGCGCAGCTCGACCGCCGTCAGCGAGTCGAAGCCCAGCTCCTTGAACGCCTGCTCCTCCCCGATGTGTTCGGCCGACTTGTACCCGAGTACGGCGGCCACCTGGCCGCGCACCAGATCCAGTACGGTCCGCTCCCGCTCGGCGGGGGACAGCCCGGCCAGTCGCTGCGCCTGGGTCTGCTCGGCTCCCCCGTGGGACGCGCCCGACTCGGCCGCGCTCGCCCCGGCCGGTACGGCCGTCGGCCGCCGCCGGCGGACCGGGGTGCGGACCAGGCCGCGGAACACGGGCAGGATCCCCCCGTCCGCCGCCCGGGCCCGCAGGGTCGGCAGGTCGACCGCGACCGGCAGCAGCACCGGCTCGGTGTCCGCCGCCGCGAGGGCCGCGTCGAAGAGCGCCAGGCCCTCGGCCGCCGACAGGGGCGCGACACCGCCGCGTGCGGCACGTGCCCGCTCCGCCTCGGTGAGCCGGCCCGCCATCCCGCGCTCCTCCGCCCACATGCCCCACACCAGGGACAGGGCGGTGAGGCCGCGGGCCCGCCGGTGCCGGGCGAGGGCATCGAGGAAGACGTTCGCCGCACCGTAGTTGGCCTGGCCGGCGCCGCCGAGGGTACCGGCGGCGGCCGAGAACAGGACGAACGCCGACAGATCGAGGTGACGGGTCAACTCGTGCAGGTGCAACGCCCCTTCGACCTTGGGCCGCATCACCCGGTCGACCCGCTCGGGGGTGAGCAGGTCCACGACCCCGTCGTCCAGGACCGCCGCCGTGTGGACGACCGCCGTCAGCGGCCGCTCCTGCGGGACGGAGGCCAGGAGCGCGGCCAGCGCCTCCCGGTCGGCGACGTCGCAGGCCGCCCAGGTGACCTCGGCGCCCAACGCGACCAACTTGTCCGTGAGTTCGGTGGCCCCTTCGCTCTCGCCGCCCCTGCGGCCGGTGAGCAGCAGGTGACGCACGCCGTGTTCGGTGACCAGGTGGCGGGTCAGGAGGCCGGCGAGCCCTCCGGCCGCCCCGGTGACCAGGACCGTACCGCTCGTGTCGATGCGGCCCGCCGCCCCGTCCGCGCCGGTCGCCGCCCCGGTACGGTCCGCCGCCGCCACCCGTGCCAGGCGGGGGGCGTACAGCGCCCCGCCGCGCACGGCCAGTTCGGGCTCGTCCGAGGCGAGGGCCCCGGCGAGGGCCCGGCCGGAGGCGTCCGCGCCGTCGAGGTCGACGAGCACGAACCGGTCGGGGTGTTCGGTCTGCGCGGCCCGCACCAGACCCCACACCGGGGTGCGGGCGAGGTCGCCGGCCTCGGTGTCCGCATGTGCGGCCACCGCGCCGCGGGTGACGACGGCGAGGCGCGCACCGGCGAAGCGGCCGTTGCCCAGCCAGTCCTGCAGGGCGGCGAGCGCCCGGTGGGTCACGTCGCGCGCTCCGTCCGCCACCGTGTCGAGGGCCGCGACCCCTGCGGGGGCGGTGCCTTCGGGTGCCGTGAACGGCACGACCACGGTGTCCGGCAGCGCCTGCCGTCCGGCGATGACGGCCTCGTCCAGTGCGGCGAGGTCCTCGTACGCCGCCACGGGGACCCCGGTGCCGCCCAGTGCGGCGGCGAGGCCCGAGCGGGCGCCGGCGTCACCGACGACCACGAGGGTCGCGGCGCCCGCCCCGGCCGGCACGGTCGTCCGCACCCAGTCGAGGCGGAACAGCGCATCGTGCGCCCCGTACCCGTCGGCCACCGCGAACCGCTCGGCGTCGAGCTCCCGGATCACCAGGGCCTCCACCGAGGCGACGGGTGCGCCCTGCTCGTCGGCCAGTTCCACCGAGACCGTGTCCGTGGCGCCGGGAGTGACGCGCAGCCGCAGGGTGTCGGCTCCGGCCGCGTGCAGCCGGACTCCGCGCCAGGCGAGGGCCTCGCGGGCGAGGGTCCCAGCGGTACCGGTGGTGGCTCCCAGCGTCTGCACCGCCGCGTCGAGGAGAGCGGGGTGCAGGGCGAACCCTGCGGCGGAGGAGCGCAGTTCGTCGGAGAGCCGGGCCTGCGCGAAGACCTCGTCGCCGCGCACCCAGGCCCGGTCGAGGGTCCTGAGCGCCGTCCCGTGGTACAGCCCGGCGGCCGCCAGACGGTCGTACAGCTCCGCGACCGGCACCTCTTCGGCGTCGGCGGGCGGCCAGGGCCCGGTGGCGGTGGCGGCGGTGGAGCCGCTGCCCTCCGTCTCGGCCCCGGTCTCGGTGAGGTGCCCGGTGGCGTGACGGGACCAGGTCCCGCCGTTCGCCGCGCCGCCGTCGCCCGCTTCGGTGCGGCTGTGCACCTGGACGGTACGGCGACCGGTCGCGTCCGCCCCGCCCACGGTCACCCGGAGCTGGACGGCCCCGTCCTCCGGGAGCAGGAGCGGCGCCTCGTGGAGGAGGTCCTCCAGGTGGCCGCAGCCGGCCTCCTCGCCGGCGCGCAGGGCGAGCTCGACGAAGGCCGCGCCCGGCACGACCGCCGAGTCGGCCACGACCTGCTCGGCAAGCCAGGAGTGCGTACGGCGGGACAGCCGGCCGGTGAACAGGAACCCGCCGGTGTCGGGCAGTTCGACGGCCGCACCGAGCAGGGGGTGCCCGGCCGACTCGATGCCGAGTGAGACGGCGTCCTGCGACGGGGCGAAGGAGTCGACCCAGTAGCGCTCGCGCTGGAAGGCGTACGTGGGCAGGTCGGCGCGGCGGGCGCCGCTGCCGGCGTAGAAGGCCGTCCAGTCGACGGTCACACCCCGCGTGTGGGCCTGCGCCAGGGCGCCGGCCAGGGCTTCCGCCTCGGCGCGACCCTTGCGCAGCAGCGGCGCGAAGAGGGCGGCGTCCTCGGTGACGCAGTCCTGGGCGAGGGCGGAGAGCACCCCGTCCGGACCGAGTTCGAGGTACGTCGTGACGCCCGCGGCCTCCAGGACACGGATGCCGTCCAGGAAACGGACCGCCTCACGGACGTGCCGGACCCAGAACTCGGCCGAGCCCATCTCGTCCGAGACCAGGGCACCGGTCAGGTTCGACACGACCGGAATGCGCGGGGCGGCGAAGGTGAGGCCCTCCGCCACCTTGCGGAAGTCGTCCAGCATCCCGTCCATGTGCGGCGAGTGGAACGCGTGGCTGACCGTCAGCCGCTTGGTCTTGCGGTCCGGGAAGGCCTCGGCCACCTTGACCGCCGCATCCTCGTCACCCG
>NZ_JBGWAB010000249.1:0-5398 GCF_041862025.1 Streptomyces sp. AB3(2024) | reverse complement strand
CTACTCGACCGTGAGCGCCGGGCCTGTCGACACCACCGGTCTCGATGCCGGGTACTGGTACCGCAACCTGCGCCACCCCGTCCGCTTCGAGGAGACGGTCAAGGTCCTCCTCGACAACGGCTTCGCCACCTTCGTCGAGTCCAGCGCGCACCCCGTCCTCACCATGGGCATCCAGGAGACAGCAGAGGCCCTCGGCGTTCACGCCGTCACCACCACCGGCTCGCTCCGCCGTGACGAAGGCGGACTCCAGCGGTTCCTCACCTCCGCCGCCGAGCTCTTCGTGCGCGGCACCGACATCGACTGGGCGCAGCTCTTCGAGGGCACCGGCGCCCGCCCCGTCGACCTGCCCACGTACGCCTTCCAGCGCACCCACCACTGGCTGCCCGCGGCCCCCGCCGTCGCCCCCGCCGCCCGCGTCGGCGCCGACGGGCCGGAGTCCCTCGGCTACCGCGTCGGCTGGCACAGCCTGCGCGGCGACGACACCGCCGCCCGGCTGCGGGGTCGCTGGCTGGTCGTCCTGCCCGACTCGCCGGCCGGCTCCGCCCGCGCGGAATCCGCCCGGCAGGCCCTCACCGGCCTCGGGGCGGCCGTGGAGACCCTCGCCATCGATCCCGTCCACGCCGACCGCTCGCTCCTGCGGGCCCACCTCGCCGAGGCCGCCGCCCGCCCCGACGCCCAGCCGCTCACCGGTGTCCTGTCGCTGCTCTCCCTCACCCCCGGCGAGCACCCCGATCACCCGGGTGTCCCCCTCGGCCTCACCGCCACCCTCACCCTGGCGCAGGCCGCCGCGGACGCCGGGACCGAGGCCCGCCTGTGGGCCGTGACCACCGGCGCGGTCGCCGTGTCGCCCGCCGAGTCCCCCTCGCCCGTACAGGCCCAGACCTGGGGTCTGGGGCGGGTGGCCGCGCTGGAACTGCCCTCCCAGTGGGGCGGTCTCGTCGACCTGCCCGCCGAGCCCGACGCCCGCTCCTTCCGGCGACTGGCCGCCTTCCTCGCCGCGCCCGGAGCGGAGGACCAGGTCGCCGTACGCGGGTCCGGCACCTACGGGCGCCGGCTCCTCCCGGCCGCCCTCCCGGCCTCCCCCGGCCGCACCCCGCAGGCACCTGCCGGGCACGGCACCGTCCTGCTCGTCGGCGACACCGCTCCCGTCGCCGGAGCCCTCGCCCGCCGGCTGCTCGCCGACGGCGCCGGGCACGTCGTCCTCGCGGGACCCGCCGCGACCCTGCCCGACCCCTCCGGCGAGGACTTCGCCGGCCTCGCCGACCGCACCACCCTCGCCGCGTGCGACCCCGCCGACGAGGCCGCGCTGCGCTCCCTCCTCACCCGGTACACGCCCACCGCCGTGTACGTCGCCCCGCCGGCCGCCGCGCTCACCGCCCTCGGGGACACCACCCTGGAGGGCTTCGCGACGGCCGTCACCGCCAAGAGCGGCCTCGCGGGCCGCCTCGACGCCCTGCTCGGCACGCTCCCCGACGGCGCCGCGCCGGACACCCTCGTCCTCTTCTCCTCCGTCGCCGGCGTGTGGGGCGGCGCCGGGCAGGGCGGTTACGCGGCCGGCACCGCCTACCTCGACGCCCTCGCCGAACAGCGCCGCCACCGCGGGCTCCCCGCCACCTCGGTGGCCTGGACCCCGTGGCGGGACGCCCTCACCGGACCCACAGCCGAGCGGCTGCTCCGCGCGGGCCTGACCCTCCTGGAACCCGAGCGGGCCCTCGACGCGCTCGGCACGCTCGTCGCGCGCGGCGAGAGCGGCACCGTCGTCGCCGACGTCGACTGGGAACGCTTCGCGCCCGCCTACA
Source organism: Streptomyces sp. AB3(2024) (assembly GCF_041862025.1). Taxonomy (NCBI): domain Bacteria; kingdom Bacillati; phylum Actinomycetota; class Actinomycetes; order Kitasatosporales; family Streptomycetaceae; genus Streptomyces; species Streptomyces sp. AB3(2024). The sequence goes on along the minus strand of NZ_JBGWAB010000249.1, from coordinate 3,599 downwards.
CCGCCGCCCGCCCCGGCACCCTCCTCGACGAACTGCCCGCCGTACGGGCGCTGCGCGCGGCCGAACGGCGGGCCGCCGAGGAGGCCCACGACACCCCCGGACCCCTCGCCGCCGGCCTGCGCGGGAAGAACGCCGAGGAGCGGCGCCGCGAACTGCTGCGGCTGGTCCGTACGCACGTGGCGGCCGTCCTCGGCCACACCTCCGCCGAGGACGTCACACCCGACCGGGCGTTCCGGGAACTCGGCGTGAACTCCGTGACCGCCGTCGAACTGCGCAACCGGCTGCGCGAGGCCACCGGGCTGGAACTGCCCGCCTCCCTCGTCTTCGACCACCCCACCAGTGCGGACGTCGCCCGCCACCTCCACGAACTGGCGTCGGGCGGACCCGACGAAGGGGCGGACGGCCCGTTCGCCACCGCCCCCGCCGGCGGGGACGCGGAACCCGTCGCGATCGTCGCCATGGCCTGCCGGTTCCCCGGTGGCATCAACACCCCCGACGAGCTGTGGCAGCTGGTGCGCGGTGGCGGCGACGCCATCTCCACCTTCCCCACCAACCGCGGCTGGGACCTGGACGGCCTCTACGACCCGGACCCCGACGCGAAGGGCCGTACGTACGTCCGCGAAGGCGGATTCCTCCACGAGGCCCCCGACTTCGACCCGGAGTTCTTCGGCATCTCGCCCCGCGAGGCCCTCGCCATGGACCCGCAGCAGCGGCTCCTGCTGGAAACCTCCTGGGAGGCCATGGAGCGCGCCGGAATCGACCCCGGCCTGCTGCGCGGCAGCCGGACCGGCGTGTTCGTCGGCACCAACGGCCAGCACTACATGCCGCTGCTGCAGAACGGCGACGAGGACTTCGACGGCTACCTCGGCACCGGCAACTCCGCCAGCGTCATGTCGGGCCGCCTCTCGTACGTCTTCGGGCTCGAAGGCCCCGCCGTGACCGTCGACACCGCCTGCTCGGCGTCCCTGGTCGCCCTGCACCTGGCCGTGCAGTCGCTGCGCCGCGGCGAATGCGGCCTGGCCCTCGTCGGCGGCGCCACCGTCATGTCCACGCCCGAGATGCTCGTCGAGTTCTCCCGCCAGCGCGTCATGTCGCCCACCGGCCGCTCCCGCGCCTTCGCGGCCTCCGCCGACGGCGTCGCCCTGGGCGAGGGGGCCGGCCTGCTGCTCGTCGAGCGGCTCTGCGACGCCGAACGCAACGGCCACCCCGTCCTCGCCGTCATCCGCGGCTCCGCCGTCAACCAGGACGGCGCCTCCAACGGCCTCACCGCCCCCAACGGCCCATCCCAGCAGCGCGTCATCCGCCAGGCCCTCGCCGACGCCGGTCTGGAACCCGGCGACATCACCGCCGTCGAGGCGCACGGCACCGGAACGGAACTCGGCGACCCCATCGAGGCGCAGGCCGTCCTCGCCACCTACGGCGAAGGCCGCTCCACCGAGGACCCGCTGTGGCTCGGATCCGTGAAGTCCAACATCGGCCACACCCAGGCCGCCGCCGGAGTCGCCGGCGTCATCAAGATGGTGCTCGCGCTGCGCGGCCGGACCCTGCCCCGCACCCTGCACGTCGACGAGCCCACCCCGCGCGTCGACTGGTCGTCCGGAGCGGTGTCCCTGCTCACCGACGACATCGACTGGCCGCAGGGCGACACCCCCCGCCGGGCCGCCGTGTCCGCGTTCGGAATCAGCGGCACCAACGCCCACGTCATCGTCGAGGAAGCCCCCCGCCCCGCCGGCGCCGGCCCCGACAGCGCGCCCGCCCCCGGCGCGGACACCGACGGGTGGGAGGAGGTCACCGTCCCGCTGTTGCTGTCAGCGCGCTCCGACAACGCCCTGCGCGCCCAGGCGGCCCGGCTGCGCGCCGGACTCCTCGAACACCCCGGCACCCACCCCGCCGACGCCGGGTACACCCTGCTCAAGGCCCGCTCCCGGTTCGCCCGCCGGGCCGCCGTCATCGGCGAGAGCCGTGAGGAGATCCTCGACGCCCTCAACGCCCTCGCCCAGGACCGGCCGCACCCGGCCGTACTGCGGGGCGCCGCCGGCCCCGGCGACCGCGTCGTGTTCGTCTTCCCCGGCCAGGGCTCCCAGTGGCCCGCCATGGCCGACGGGCTCCTCGACCGGTCGCCCGCCTTCCGGGAGGCCGCCCTCGCCTGCGACGCCGCCCTGGGCTCCTACCTGGACTGGTCCGTCATGGACGTCCTGCGGCAGGTCCCCGGCGCGCCCTCGCTCGGCCGCGTCGACGTCGTCCAGCCCGTCCTGTTCACCATGATGGTGTCGCTGGCCGCCGCCTGGCGGTCCCTCGGCGTCCACCCCTCGGCCGTCGTCGGCCACTCCCAGGGCGAGATCGCCGCCGCGTACGTGTCCGGCGGGCTCTCCCTCGACGACGCGGCCCGCATCGTCGCCCTGCGCAGCCAGGCCTGGCTGACCCTCGCGGGCAAGGGCGGCATGATCGCCGTATCGCTGGCCCCCGACGCGCTGCGGCTCCGCCTGGAGCGCTTCGGCGACCGGCTGTCCGTCGCCGCCGTCAACAGCCCCGGCACCGCCGCCGTCGCCGGGGAGCCCGCAGCCCTGCGCGAACTCCTCGACGAGCTGACCGCGCAGGGCGTCCACGCCCGTGCCATCCCCGGCGTGGACACGGCCGGGCACTCCGCCCAGGTCGACGCCCTCAAGGGGCACCTCCTGGAGGTCCTCGCCCCCGTCGCCCCGCGGACCGGCGAGATCCCCTTCTACTCCACCGTCACCGGCGGCCTCCTCGACACCGCCGCACTGGACTGCGAGTACTGGTACCGCAACATGCGCGAACCCGTCGAGTTCGAGCGGGCCGTGCGCTCCCTCATCGCCGACGGCCACGAGGTCTTCCTCGAATCCAGCCCCCACCCGATGCTCGCGACCTCCCTCCAGGAGACCGTCGCCGACACCGGCGCCCACGCCGCCGTCCTGGCCACCCTGCGCCGCGACAAGGGCGGCGCCCGCTGGTTCGGCGCCGCGCTCGGCACGGCCCACGTCAGCGGCGTCGAGATCGACGCGGACGCCCTCTTCGGCAGCGGCTCCCGCCGGGTGGAACTGCCCACCTACCCCTTCCAGCGCGAGCGCTACTGGTACAACGCGCCTGCCCGCCGCGGCGACGCCGCCTCCGTGGGCCTCCACGAGGCCGGGCACCCCCTGCTCGGTGCCGGCGTCGAACTCCCCGAGTCCGGATCGGTCGTCTACACCGCCCGCATCGGCGCCGACACCCAGCCCTGGCTCGCCGACCACGCCCTGCTGGGCACTGTCCTGCTGCCCGGCGCGGCCCTCGTCGACCTGGCCCTGTGGGCCGGCCGGCAGTCCGGCTGCGGCCGCCTCGACGAGCTGATCCTCCAGGCCCCCGTGGTCCTGCCCGACACCGGCGCCGTCGAACTGCGCCTGCTCGTCTCCGCCGCCGACGGGGAGGGCCGCCGCACCCTCACCGTCCACTCCCGCGCCGCGGGCGCCGCCCCCGGCTCGCCCTGGCAGCGCCACGCGGAGGCCGATGAGTGCACGCGGCTGCATGGCTGGACTGACCGGGCCTGCTTGTACGGCGGGGCGGTCGGCTCAGGTGCGGGATGAGCAATGAGCCCGGCGAAC
>NZ_JBGWAB010000248.1:0-5443 GCF_041862025.1 Streptomyces sp. AB3(2024) | reverse complement strand
GGCGCCAGGGCCCGCCCGCCGCCGCCCGAGCCGCCGCCGTAGCCCGAGGCGGCGGACACCCGCGTGCTCGGGGCCGCGCCGAAGACCCGGCCCCACTGGGCGAGCCGGTCGCGGCCCTCGGACAGCAGCAGCATCAGGTAGCCCGCGCCGGCCAGCAGGAAGGCGAACCAGGAGCCGCCCCGCTCCGCCGACAGCCCGGCCGCCACCGAGTACAGCGCCAGCAGCGGCAGTCCGGCCGCCGCGGCCGAGCGCAGCGTGACCGCCAGGGCGTCGACGAGCAGGCCGATCAGCAGCACGCCGCAGAGCAGCAGCAGCCGGATGCCGTCCGTCAGGGGGGCCGGTATCGCGAACTCGCCCACGTCCCGCACGCCCTGCTGGAACAGCCCGCCGAAGTCGGTGACCAGGAAGGCCATCGGCCCGCTCCCGGTGGATTCGGTCTTGCCCGCGAAGAGGAGGGCGAGCAGCAGCAGCGACACCAGCAGCTGCGCGCCCACGGTCAACGGCCGGGCCAGCGGGATCCGCCGGCCCGCCGCCCCCACCGCCGACTGCACGGCCAGCAGCGCGGCCGCCTGGAGCAGCCAGCCGGAGGTCTCCACCAGCGGGGCCAGCGACCAGGAGGTCAGCAGCGTCGCCAGCGCGGCGAAGAGCGTCACGCGTGCCCGCCCGCTCATACCAGGCCTCCGGGGGTCGGTCCCGTGCCGACGGGGGCGTTGCCCGCCTGCCGCCACAGATCGGCGAAGGCAGCGCCGGGCGGGACGGCCAGTGCCGTCCAGCCGGCGTCGCGCAGCCTGCGCAGCCGCTCTTCCACCCGCGAGGGCGCTCCGGCCCAGGTCGCGGAGTCCAGTACGAACGCCACCGCTCCCGCGCTGCGCTGCCGCATCCGGGCCGCCATTTCCGTCTGTACGTCGTCCAGGTCTCCGAAGAAGGCGACGAGCAGGCCGTCCCCGCCCGAGCCGAGCCCGCCGCCCGCCCCGCGCACGGCTTCGCAGGCGCGGCCGAGTCCGGAGCCCTCGGAGTGGCCGACGACCGCGAGGGTGTCCATCATCAGCCCGGCCGCCTCGGCGGACTCCTGCCCGCCGGAGGAGAAGCCGCCGACGCCCTCACCGGGCACCGAGTCGCCGGTGTCGGTCAGCAGGCGCACCGAGAACCCCTGCTCCAGGACGTGCAGCACGGTGGAGGCGGCGGCGGAGACCGCCCATTCGAAGGCGGAGTCGGGGCCCGCGCCCTCGTAGGCGCCGCCCCGGGTGTCGAGCAGGACGGTGGCCTTGCTGCGCTGCGGGGTCTCCTCGCGGCGCACCATCAGCTCGCCGTAGCGGGCGGTGGAGCGCCAGTGGACCCGGCGCAGGTCGTCGCCGCGCCGGTAGGTACGGGGGATCACGTCGTCGTCGCCGGACAGCGCGAGCGAGCGGCGGGTGCCCTCGCCGAAGCCGTTGGCCTCGCCGGTCATCCGGACCGGGGGCAGCGGCTCGGTGCGGGGGACGACGGTGAGGGTGTCGTAGGCGCTGAAGGACCGGGTGAGCTCGACCAGCCCGAAGGGGTCGGTCAGCCGGAGCTGGAGCGGGCCCAGCGGGTAGCGGCCGCGCAGGTCGGAGCGGACCCGGTAGGAGACCTCGCGCTTGCCGCCCGCCTCGACCCGGTCCAGGACGAAGCGGGGCCGGGGTCCCAGCACGTAGGGCACCCGGTCCTGGAGCATCAGCAGCCCCGTGGGGACCCGGGAGACGTTCTCCAGCCGCAGCTGGACGCGGGCCTCGCCGCCGGCGGGCACCCGCGGCGGGGTCAGCCGCCGGTCGCCGGTGACCCGGTGGCGGGTGCGGTGCAGGGTCAGGACGCAGATGAGGGGGAGGGCGACGAGCAGCAGGCCGACGCGGAGCAGCTGGCCCTGGCCGAGTACGTACGCGCACCCGGCGGCGGCGGCTCCGGCGGCCAGGAACGAGCGGCCCCGGGTGGTCAGACCGGCCAGCGAGGCGCGCAGCCCGCCGGGGTCCCTCACCTGCCCGCCGGCGCCGCGCGGGGCACCGGCGCCCATCAGAAGCCCCGGATGCCCGCGCCGGGCGGCATCTCGCCGCGGGCGTGCGCGGCGGGGACGGGGGTGCGCTGGAGGATGTCCTGGACGACCTGCTCGGCGGTGCGCCGGTTGAGCTGTGCCTGCGCGGTGGGCAGCAGCCGGTGCGCGAGGACGGGCGCGGCCAGCCGCTGGACGTCGTCGGGCAGTACGTAGTCCCGGCCGGCCAGGGCGGCGGCGGCCTTCACGGCGCGCAGCAGGTGCAGGGTGGCGCGGGGCGAGGCGCCCAGGCGCAGGTCCGGGTGGCTGCGGGTGGCCGAGACCAGGTCGACGACGTAGCGGCGGACGGGCGGGGCGACGTACACCTCGCGGACGGCCTCGATGAGTTTGACGACGTCGTGGGCGTGCGCGACCGAGGTGAGGTCGTCGAGGGGGGAGACCCCGCCGTGGACGTCGAGCATCTGGAGCTCGGCCTCGGGGCTGGGGTAGCCGACGGAGACACGGGCCATGAACCGGTCGCGCTGGGCCTCGGGGAGGGGGTAGGTGCCCTCCATCTCGACCGGGTTCTGGGTGGCGACCACCATGAAGGGGCTGGGCAGGGCGTAGGTGGTGCCGTCGATGGTGACCTGGCGCTCCTCCATCGACTCCAGCAGCGCGGACTGGGTCTTGGGGGAGGCACGGTTGATCTCGTCGCCGATGACGATCTGCGCGAAGATCGCGCCCGGCTTGAACTCGAACTCGCGGCGCTGCTGGTCGTAGATGCTGACGCCGGTGATGTCGGAGGGCAGCAGGTCCGGGGTGAACTGGATGCGCTGGACCGAGCAGTCGATGGACTTGGCGAGCGTCTTGGCCAGCATGGTCTTGCCGACGCCGGGAACGTCCTCGATCAGCAGGTGGCCCTCGGCGAGGAGCACGGTCAGGGCGAGCCGGACGACCTCGGGCTTCCCCTCGATCACGCCCTCGACCGACTCGCGGATCCGCTCGGCCGTGCTGGTCAGATCAGCGAGGCTCGCTCGGTCGTCGTACGTGGTCACCTGGTTCTCCTCGGCCCTTTCCCAGGGCCGACGCCCTTGGCGCATGAACCGGCCCACCCCGAAACACGGACGCCGTTCCGGAGGGATTCCGGGGGGCGTCCCCCCGCATTCTTGACGCCGTCACGGCCCGGTGTCACTCACGAGGCCGGATCGATCTCCCGCAGGAGCCCCGTGTGCACGTCGAAGACGAAGCCTCGCACATCGTCCTTGTGGGGCAGGAAGGGGTTGGTGCGCACGCGCTGCATGGACTGGCGGACGTCCTGGTCCACGTCGCGGAAGGCCTCGACGGCCCAGGCGGGGCGCTGGCCGACCTCGTCCTCCAGCTCGTGCCGGAAGTCCTCGGTCAGGCTTTCGAGACCGCAGCCGGTGTGGTGGATGAGTATCACCGTGCGGGTGCCCAGGGCGCGCTGGCTGATGGTGAGCGAGCGGATGGTGTCGTCGGTGACGACGCCGCCGGCGTTGCGGATGGTGTGGCAGTCGCCCAGCTCCAGGCCGAGGGCCTTGTGGAGGTCGAGGCGGGCGTCCATGCAGGCCACGACGGCCACGTGCAGGACCGGACGGGCGTCCATGCCGGGGTCGGTGAACTCCGCGGCGTACCGGCGGTTCGCCTCGACGAGCCGGTCGGTGACGGAGTCGCCGCCGGATGCCGCGGGGGCGGGGCTGGCGGGCAGGGATGCGGAAGTCGTCATGGTTACGACGTTAGTGGTCACAGGGCCGTGTGGCATTGAGTGAGGGTGGACAAAGAAGGTCAACGAGCCTTGTTGTGAGCTAACCCACAGGGGTGAGGCGGGGGCCGCTGTTCGGGTGATTCAGGGCTTTTGTGTGTTCCCTACGGGCGGGGCGCACCGGGCGCGGGGCGGTTCGTTGACCGCGGCGACCGTTGCACTAAAGTGACGCGAACCGGCCGGAGCCCGGCCCTCACCCGGCCGCCCGGCCCCCTGGTAAAACTCCGCGTGCGCGGCGCGGCGTACGCCTGCCGCGCCGTTATCTGAGAGGGCGCTTTGACTAGCGAGTCCCGACATGTCCCGGTGATGCTCCAGCGGTGCCTGGACCTGTTGGCCCCGGCGCTGGAGAGGCCGGGGGCCGTAGTCGTCGACTGCACCCTCGGCCTCGGCGGCCACAGCGAGGCCCTGCTGACCCGGTTCCCCGAGGCCCACCTGATCGGCCTCGACCGCGACAAGGAGGCCCTGCGGCTCTCCGGCGAGCGCCTCGCGCCGTTCGGCGACCGGGCCACCCTCGTCCACGCGATCTACGCCGACCTCGCCGAGGTGCTCGACGGCCTGGGGGTCCCGGCCGTCCAGGGCATCCTCTTCGACCTGGGCGTCTCCTCCATGCAGCTCGACGAGGCCGACCGCGGGTTCGCGTACGCGCAGGACGCCCCGCTGGACATGCGCATGGACCAGACGACCGGCATCAGCGCGGCCGAGGTCCTCAACACCTACGCCCCCGGTGAGCTGGTGCGCATCCTGCGCCAGTACGGCGAGGAGAAGCAGGCGAAGCGGATCGTGTCGGCGATCGTGCGGGAGCGGGAGAAGGAGCCCTTCAGCAACAGCGCGCGACTGGTGGAGCTGATCCGGGACGCGCTGCCGCAGGCCGCCAAGCGCACGGGCGGCAACCCCGCCAAGCGGACGTTCCAGGCCCTGCGCATCGAGGTCAACGGAGAGCTCTCCGGGCTGGAGCGCGCCATTCCGGCGGCGGTCGACCGGATCGCGGTCGGCGGGCGGATCGCGGTGCTCTCGTACCACTCGCTGGAGGACCGGCTGGTCAAGCAGGTCTTCGTGGCGGGCGCCACCTCCACGGCCCCGCCCGGACTGCCGGTCGTACCGGAGAAGTACCAGCCGAAGCTGAAGCTCCTGACGCGCGGGGCGGAACTGCCCACCGAAGAGGAGATCGCCGAGAACCGGCGGGCCGCCCCGGCGCGGTTCCGCGGCGTCGAGCGCATCCGCGAGGCGCGGCTGTGACCCCGGCGGGCCGCTCCCCGGGCGGCAAGGCCGGCAGGGCGGCCCGCCTCGTCCGGGTGCGGCCCGCCGCCGCCACGGCGGGGCAGGCGGCCCGGATGCCGTTCGTCCTGCTGGTGGTGGCTCTGCTCGGCGGCGGGCTGATCAGCCTGCTGCTGCTGAACTCCGCGCTCAACCAGGGCTCCTTCCAGCTGACGAAGCTGAAGAAGGAGACCACCGCCCTGACGGACGAGCAGCAGGCGCTCCAGCGGGACGTCGACGGCTACTCCGCCCCGGACGCGCTCCAGCGCCGGGCGCACGAGCTGGGGCTGGTGCCGGGCGGCAGCCCCGTCTTCATCGGCTCCGACGGCAAGGTCGCCGGCGCCCCCACCCCGGCGGAGGCGCCGCCCGCGCCCTCGCCCCCGGCGACTTCCCCGGGCGCGCCGGACGCGGGCGGCTGCGCGCCCCCC
>NZ_JBGWAB010000247.1:0-5486 GCF_041862025.1 Streptomyces sp. AB3(2024) | reverse complement strand
CCCCCCCCCCCCCCCCCCCCCCCCCCCCCCCCCCCCCCCCCCGCCCCGCCCCCCCCCCCCCCCCCCCCCCCCCCCCCCCCCCCCCACGTCTCGTTCCTTTGGGCCTCCCTCCCGGTAACAACCGTCGCGTAGGCTCGAAAGCAGCGCTTCCGCCCACCTGCGACTGCGCCAAGCTCTACCGATCCGGACAGGGGAGGGGGCCACCAGTGCTTCTCGACACCTACGGCCGCGTGGCCACTGACCTGCGCGTCTCACTCACCGACCGGTGCAACCTGCGCTGTACGTACTGCATGCCCGAAGAAGGCCTGCAGTGGCTCGGAAAGTCCGATCTGCTCAGCGACGAGGAGATCGTCCGGCTGGTCCGCATCGCCGTCGCCCACCTCGGGATAACCGAGGTCCGCTTCACCGGAGGCGAGCCCCTGCTGCGCCCCGGCCTGGTCGGGATCGTCGAGCGGTGCGCGGCCCTGGAGCCGCGCCCCCGGATGTCCCTGACCACCAACGGCATCGGTCTCAAGCGCACCGCACAGGCGCTCAAGGCCGCCGGCCTGGACAGGGTGAACGTTTCCCTGGACACCCTGCGCCCCGAGGTCTTCAAGACGCTCACCCGCCGTGACCGCCACCACGACGTCATCGACGGCATGGCGGCCGCCCGCGAGGCGGGTCTGACCCCGGTCAAGGTCAACGCCGTCCTGATGCCCGGGCTCAACGACGACGAGGCCCCCGACCTGCTCGCCTGGGCCGTGGAGAACGAGTACGAGCTCCGCTTCATCGAGCAGATGCCCCTCGACGCCCAGCACGGCTGGAAGCGCGACGGCATGATCACCGCCGGGGACATCCTGGAGTCCCTGCGCACCCGTTTCACGCTCACCGAGGAAGGCGCCGGTGAACGCGGCTCCGCCCCCGCCGAGCGCTGGGTGGTCGACGGCGGCCCGGCCACCGTCGGGGTCATCGCCTCCGTCACCCGCCCCTTCTGCGGGGCCTGCGACCGCACCCGGCTCACGGCCGACGGCCAGGTCCGTACGTGCCTGTTCGCCACCGAGGAGTCGGACCTGCGCGCCGCCCTGCGCTCGGGCGCCCCGGACGAGGAGATCGCCCGCCTGTGGAAGGTGGCGATGTGGGGGAAGAAGGCCGGCTCCGGCCTCGACGACCCGTCCTTCCTCCAGCCCGACCGCCCCATGTCGGCGATCGGCGGCTGAGCCCGCCGCCAGGCGGCCCCGAGTCCGCCGCGAGCCCGTACCGGCCCGCCCGAGCCCGCCTCCAGGCGGCTCCGAGCGGGCCCCGGCGGGGCCTCAGGGGCGTTCCGAGCCCTCGGGCTGCTCCCACTCGTCGAGCTTCACGACGTCCTTGAGGAAACCGCGCACCCCCAGGAACTGCGAGAGGTGTTCGCGGTGCTCCTCGCATGCCAGCCACGTCTTGCGCCGCTCCGGCGCGTGCAGCTTCGGGTTGTTCCACGCCAGGACCCAGACCGCCGCGTCACGGCAGCCCTTGGCGGAGCAGGTGGGTACGTCGGCTTCGGGGCCTGAGGAGCCGGAGAAGAAGTCAGGGGAGTTCACGGCCTCAACCCTACAAACGGAAGGGCGACGCCGGGCAGCCACGGGGGGAGCTGCCCGGCGTCGGTCCGTCGCTCCGACGGGGGATGCGGAGCGCGTAGGCAGTATGTCACGCAGGACCGGGTGGGGTGCACCGGAACTTCATGATTGATCTGAGGTTTTATTGAGGTTTCCGTCCTCCAGTGCGGGGCGCACAGGGGCCGGGACGAAGTGCGAGGGCAGCGAGGGGGTCGACTCGCGCCCCGCGTTGGCGATGACCACGGCGATGTAGGGCAGCAGCAGGCCCGCGGCGAGCGTCACGATCGCCACATGGCGTTCCACGTTCCACAGGAGGACGGTGGCGACCACCGACAGGGTCCTGATCGTCATCGAGATCACGTACCGGCGCTGCCGTCCCCGCACGTCCTCTTCGAGGCCCATCCGGGCCCCGGTGATCCGGAAGACCTCGGCCCCGTTCCGCTTCGTCCGCTGCATGTTTCCACCACCCGATCCACCCGCCGGACACTCCCCGGCCCGCAACCCTTCCACCGTACGCCGCCTCCGTCGAGCCGAGGAGAGGGGGTGTCCCTCCGATGGAGCCGTCCGACATGCGTGCGGGGCCGGCCGGGTCGACACTGGGCGCACATGCGCACAACGCGCCACGAGGAGGCTCGACATGCAATGGTTGTGGGCGATCATCGTCGGTTTCGTGCTGGGCCTCATAGCCCGGGCAGTCCTGCCCGGCAAGCAGCACCAGCCCCTGTGGCTGACCACCCTCTTCGGCATCGTCGGCGCCCTCCTCGGCAACGCCGTCGCGGGGTGGATCGGCGTCGGGGACACGGCGGGCATCGACTGGACCCGGCACCTGCTCCAGCTGGCCGGAGCCGTGCTGATCGTCGCGCTCGGCGAGATGGCCTACGTGGCACTGCGGGGCGGCAAACGCGGGACCGCCTAGCGCCGCCGATGACGAAGGGGCCGATGCGGACGATTCGCGTCCGCACCGGCCCCTCATCGCGTCAGCCCGCCGGCCGGCCTCAGGCGCCCGCGGCCTCGACGCCGGTGACCTCGACCGCCGCCAGGTTCTTCTTGCCGCGCCGCAGTACGAGCCAGCGGCCGTGCAGCAGGTCCTCCGGGGCGGGGACCGCGTCCTCGGCGGTGACCTTCACGTTGTTCACGTAGGCGCCGCCCTCCTTCACGGTCCGACGGCCCGCGGACTTGCTGGCGACCAGCCCGGTCTCCACGAGCAGGTCCACGACCTGCACCGGCTCGGCGACCTTCGCGTGCGGCAGCTCGGAGAGGGCCGCGGCCAGGGTGGCCTCGTCCAGCTCCGCGAGCTCGCCCTGGCCGAACAGCGCCTTCGACGCGGCGATCACGGCGGCGCACTGGTCCGCGCCGTGCACCAGCGTGGTCAGCTCCTCGGCCAGCGCCCGCTGGGCGGCGCGCGCCTGCGGCCGCTCGGCGGTCTGCGCCTCCAGCTCCTCCAGCTCCTCGCGGGACTTGAAGGACAGGATCCGCATGTAGGCGGAGACGTCCCGGTCGTCCACGTTCAGCCAGAACTGGTAGAACGCGTACGGGGTGGTCATCTCCGGGTCCAGCCAGACGGCCCCGCTCTCGGACTTGCCGAACTTGGTGCCGTCCGCCTTGACCATCAGCGGGGTCGCCATCGCGTGGACGTGCGCCTGCGGCTCCACCCGGTGGATCAGGTCGAGCCCGGCCGTCAGGTTGCCCCACTGGTCCGAGCCGCCCTGCTGGAGGGTGCAGCCGTAGCGGCGGTACAGCTCCAGGAAGTCCATGCCCTGGAGCAGCTGGTAGCTGAACTCGGTGTAGCTGATGCCCTGGTCGGACTCCAGCCGCTTGGCGACCGAGTCCTTCGTCAGCATCTTGTTGACGCGGAAGTGCTTGCCGATGTCCCGCAGGAACTCGATGGCGGACATGCCCGCCGTCCAGTCCAGGTTGTTCACCATCAGCGCCGCGTTCTCGCCCTCGAAGGACAGGAACGGCTCGATCTGCGAGCGCAGCCGGTTCACCCAGTTCGCGATGGTCTCCGGGTCGTTCAGCGTCCGCTCGGCGGTCGGGCGCGGGTCACCGATCTGACCGGTGGCCCCGCCGACCAGCGCCAGCGGCCGGTGGCCGGCCTGCTGGAGCCGGCGCACGGTGAGCACCTGCACCAGGTGCCCCACGTGCAGCGAGGCCGCCGTCGGGTCGAAGCCGCAATAGAAGGTGACGGGACCGTCCGCGAACGCCTTGCGCAGCGCTTCTTCGTCGGTGGACTGGGCGAAGAGCCCACGCCACTTCAGTTCGTCGACGATGTCCGTCACGGTCTCTCGACTCCTTCGATGTCTGAAAATGCCGTGCTCAGTCTAGGTGGGTCACACGCCCTTGCTGACCGAGCTCATGTTGAAGTCCGGGATGCGCAGCGCCGGCATCGCGGCCCGGGTGAACCAGTCGCCCCACTCGCGCGGCAGGGTCTTCTCGGTCCGGCCGGCCTCCGAGGCCCGCGAGAGCAGGTCCACCGGGGACTCGTTGAACCGGAAGTTGTTGACCTCGCCCGTGACCTGCCCGTTCTCCACCAGGTAGACGCCGTCGCGGGTCAGGCCGGTGAGCAGCAGGGTGGCCGGGTCGACCTCGCGGATGTACCAGAGGCAGGTCAGCAGCAGGCCCCGCTCGGTGCCCGCCACCATCTCCTCCAGCGACTTGTCACCGCCCCCGTCCAGGATGAGGTTCCCGAAGGCCGGGGAGAGCGGCAGGCCGGTCAGGTCCGCGCTGTGCCGGGTCGTGGTCAGCCGGGCCAGCTCGCCGCCGCTGATCCACTCGGTCGCCGGGACCGGCAGGCCGTTGTCGAACACCGAGGCGTCGTCGCCGGAGCTGTGCGCGATCACGAAGGGCGCGGACTCCAGGCCGGGCGCGTGCGGGTCGCTGCGCAGGGTCAGCGGGAGCCGTGAGAGCTCCTCGCCGATCCGGGTGCCGCCGCCGGGCTTGGAGAAGACCGTACGGCCCTCCACCGCGTCCCGGGCCGCCGCCGACCACATCTGGTAGATCAGCAGGTCCGCCACGGCCGTGGGCGGCAGCAGGGTCTCGTACCGCCCGGCGGGCAGCTCGACCTTGCGCTCCGCCCAGCCCAGGCGGACGGCCAGCTCCGCGTCCAGCACGGTCGGGTCCACGTCCTTGAAGTCCCGGGTGGCGCGGCCGGCCCAGGCCGAGCGGGAGCGGTCCGGGGACTTCGCGTTCAGCTCCAGCGTCCCGTTGGGCTGGTCGTGGCGCAGCCGCAGCCCCGTGGAGGTGCCGACGTACGTGGTGACCAGCTCGTGGTTCGCGAACCCGTACAGCTCCCGCCCGCCCGCGCGGGCCCGGGCGAAGGCCTCGCCGAGGGCCGGGGCGAAGTCCGCGAACACCGCCGAGGAGGTCTCGGCGGGGGCGTCGGTGAAGTCGGGCGAGGCCGGGGTCCCGGTCACCAGCGGCTGGGCGTCCTCGGCGGGACCGGCCCCGCGCGCGGCCGCCTCGGCGGCGCGTACGAGCGGCTCCAGGTCGGCGGCGGTGACGGCGGAGCGCGAGACGACCCCCGAGGCCGTGCCCTCCTTGCCGTCGACGGTGGCGATGACCGTCAGGGTGCGGCCGCGGGTGACGCCGTTGGTGGTGAGCGCGTTGCCCGCCCAGCGCAGGTTGGCGCTGGACTCCTCGTCGGCGATGACGACGCAGCCGTCGGCGGTGGACAGCTCCAGGGCGCGCTCGACGATCTCGTGCGGCTTCGTTCGGCTCATCGGCCGGCCTCCTGCGTGGTGTTCAGACTGTGCTGTCCCGGGGGGCGACCCCCGGACCCCCGGCGGATCGCGTGGTGACCGTGGATCGTCATCGGCCGGCCTCCTGCGTGGTGTTCAGACTGTGCTGTCCCGGGGGGCGACCCCCGGACCCCCGGCGGATCGCGTGGTGACCGTGGATCGTCATCGGCCGGCCTCCTGC
>NZ_JBGWAB010000246.1:0-5624 GCF_041862025.1 Streptomyces sp. AB3(2024) | reverse complement strand
GGTCCGCGTGGACACGGAGGCCGACTCCATCGCCGCACGACCGACCACCCCGCTCGGAACACCGTTGACCTGGGACGACGTCGCCTGCGTGATGTTCACCTCCGGATCCACCGGACGCCCCAAGGGCATCCTGTCCTCCCACCGCAACCTCGTCTCCACCCTCACCGCCCAGACCTACGCCACCTTCGGCCCCGGCGAGACCTTCCTCCAGTGCTCCCCCGTCTCCTGGGACGCCTTCAGCCTCGAATTCTGGGGCGCCCTCCTCCACGGCGGCACCACCGTCCTCCAACCCGGACAACGCCCCGAACCGGCCCTGATCTCCGCACTCACCCAGCAGCACCGCGTAACGATGCTCCAGCTCTCCTCCAGCCTCTTCAACTACCTCACCGACGAACACCCCGACACCTTCACCACCACCCGCATCGTCTACACCGGCGGCGAACCCGCATCGCCGACGCACGTGGAGCGGCTGCACCGGCTGCACCCCCGGGTCACGATCACCAACGGGTACGGGCCGGCCGAGTCCATGGGCTTCACCACCACGCACACCACCGACCCCGACGCTCCCGCCGCCGGCCCCCTCTCCATCGGCCGCCCCCTCACCAACAAGCACGCCTACGTCCTGGACGCCCACCTGCGCCCCACACCACCCGGCACGACGGGCGAGCTCTACCTCTCCGGCGACGGACTCGCCCACGGCTACCTCGCCCAACCCACCACCACCGCCACCCACTTCATCCCCAACCCCTACGGACCCCCCGGCACCCGCCTCTACCGCACCGGCGACCAAGCCCACTGGGACACCCACGGCAACCTCCACTACACCGGCCGCACCGACACCCAGATCAAAATCCGCGGCTTCCGCATCGAACCCACCGAAATCGAAACCACCCTCACCACCCACCCCCACATCACCCAGGCCACCCTCGCCACGCACCCGGACCACCACCGCACGCCCCAGCTGACCGCCTACCTGGTCACCACCGACGAGGGCCTCTCCCCCCAGGACGTCCGCCTCTGGCTGCGCACGCTCCTGCCCGACCACATGGTCCCGGCCTTCGTCGTCCTGCTGGACCGGCTGCCCCTCACCCCCAACGGCAAGATCGACAAGAGCGCCCTGCCCGCACCGCAGGCGGTCACCACGGCGGGCGGACGCGCACCGCGCACCCCCCTGGAGGAGAAGGTGCGCACCTGGTTCGGGGAGGCGCTGGCCACCCCGTCCCCGCTCTCGATCGACGACGACTTCTTCGACCAGGGCGGCCACTCCCTCCTCGCCGCCCGCCTGACGAACCGCATCGGCACCGCCCTCGGCGTCACCCTCACCCTGCGCGACGTCTTCCAGCACCCCACCCCCGTCACCCTCGCCCGGCACATCGAGACCCGGCTGCTGTCCGCGGGGGCGCCCGCTCCCCGGCGCGCCCGGCCCGCGCTGCGCCGCCGTACCCCCGACCAGGAACGGAGTTCCTCATGAGCACCACCGACCAGGACCAGGCCGCCTTCACCCCCGCGCCCGACGACGTGGTCTGGGACCTGCCGGGCGAGGGGCCGCAGCGCACCGCGCTGCTGGTCCTGCCGCACGCCGGCGGGAACGCCCACGCCTACGCGGAGTGGCGCGCCCACCTGCCGGCCGACGTCCGCCTGCTGATCGGCCAGTACCCGGGCCGGGGCGCCCGTTTCGCCGAGGACCTCCCCCGGGACATCGCCGACCTGGCCGGTCCGGTCGTGGCGGCGCTGCCCGCCGGGGTCACCGAGGACCTGGTGGTGC
The DNA here is from genome assembly GCF_041862025.1 of Streptomyces sp. AB3(2024). NCBI lineage: Bacteria > Bacillati > Actinomycetota > Actinomycetes > Kitasatosporales > Streptomycetaceae > Streptomyces > Streptomyces sp. AB3(2024). The sequence continues at coordinate 3,859 of NZ_JBGWAB010000246.1, read as the reverse complement.
TCGGGCACAGCATGGGCTCGCTGGTGGCCTTCGAGGTCGTCCGCAGCCTGGAGGCGGCCGGACGGGCGCCCCGCGCCCTGATCGCCTCGGCCTGCCGGGCCCCGTTCCTGGCCAACCCGTGCGCCGTGTACCCCGAGCGGCTGGACGACGACGAGCTGGTCGCCGCCATCAAGGAGCGCGGCGGCACCGACGACGGCATCCTCGACGAACCGGAGCTGCGGGAGATCATCCTGCCGTCCATCCGGGCCGACTTCGCCATCGACGACGTCTACCGCTGCGCGGAGTCCGAGGCCCGGGTGGCCTGCCCGGTGACGGTGATCGGCGGGGACGCCGACCCGGTCGCCCCGGCGGCTTCGCTGATCCGCTGGGCGCAGATCACCGATCGCGCGTTCGCCTCGTACGTGCTGCCGGGCGGCCACTTCTACTTCCAGGAACAGCTGCCGGAGTTCTTCTCCGTGCTCGGTCCGGTCGTCGGCGGACACGCCGCCGCCCCGGCCGCCGCCTGACCGCGCCGCGCGGCCACCGCTCCCCCTCGTCTCCGCATCCCCTTAAGGACGTTCGATGACCACGTACGCAGAGTCCCCCGCCCCGGCGGCCGGCATCACCCCGGTGCGCGAGCCCGGCAAGCCCGTAGTCGTGCACGCCCCGGCCGGCCTCGACGCGGCCTCCGCCGGCGCCTGGCTGACTGCCCACCGCGAGGCCATCCAGGCCGAGTTGCTGCGCAGCGGGGCCGTGCTGCTGCGGGGGCTGCCCGTGAAGGACGCGGCCTCCTTCGCCGCCGCCCGGGACGCCCTGATCGAGCGGCGCGCCGGGTACAAGGAGAAGGCCACCCCGCGCACCGACTTCGGCGAGGGCGTGTTCTCCTCCACCGACCTGCCGGCGGTCCAGCCGATCCGGCTGCACAACGAGAACAGCTACACCCTCGACTTCCCCGGGGTACTGCTGTTCGGCTGCGTGACCGCCCCCGAGGAGGGCGGGGCGACCACCGTCGGCGACATGCGCGAGGCGCTGCGGCTGCTGCCGCCGGAGCTGGTCGAGCGGTTCGAGCGGGCCGGCTGGCTGCTCGTGCGCAACTACTCCGAACTGGCCGGGCTGCCCTGGTACAAGACCTTCGCCACCGAGGACAAGGCGGTCGCCGAGGCCTACTGCGAGGAGAACACCGTCGGCTACGAGTGGGTCGAGGAGGACGACTCGATGATCACGCGGCAGCGGCGCTCGGCGGTCGTCACCCACCCCGTGACGGGCGAGCGGACCTGGTTCAACCACTTCGCCTTCTGGAACAGCCGCACCCTGGACCCGGACGTCCGCGAGGTGCTCGTCGAGACGTACGGGGAGGACGGGCTGCCCTTCAACACCTACCTGGGCGACGGCTCCCGGCTCACCGACGCCGAGGTCGACGCGGTCAACGCCGTCTACGACCGGGTCACGGTCCGGGAGACCTGGCAGCGGGGCGACCTGATGCTCGTCGACAACATCCTGTGCGCGCACGGCCGCGAGGCCTACAAGGGCGACCGGAAGATCCTCGTGGCCATGGGCGAGCCCGTCGCGCTGGCCGACTGCGCGCCCGTCACCCAGCCGTCCACCACCGTCTTCGCCGGGGAGTGACCGTCATGACCGCCGTACTTCCCGAGCGTCCCCGCGTCCACGCGGGCACCGCAGCCGTCCCCGACCTGCTGGACCGCCTCGCCCTCGCCCCCGCCGACCGGACCGCCGCCGTCGCGGACGGACGCGCGAGAAGCTTTGGCGAACTGCGCGCCGAAGCCATGCGGATCGCGGGCCGCCTCGCCGCCCGCGGCATCGGGCCGGAGAGCGTGGTCGCGCTGTGCCTGCCGCGCGGCGCGGAGCTCGTCGCCGCACTGGTCGGGACCCTGACGGCCGGGGCCGCGTACCTGCCGGTGGACCCGAAGCTGCCGGCCGAGCGACGGCGCTACCTCGTCGAGGACGCGGGCGCCGACCTGGTCGTCACCGCCGACGCGGACACCTCGCCGCTCGCCGAGGGCGTACCGCACGTGGCCGCGGCCGCGCTGGCCGCGCCCGGCCCGGAGGTCCCGTACGTCCCGGTGGCCGTCTCCGGCGACACCCTGGCCTACGTCATCTACACCTCCGGCTCCACCGGCCGCCCCAAGGGCGTGGAGATCGGCCGGGCCGCCGCGTCCGCGCTGCTCGCCGAGCTGGAGGGCGCGGGCATCGCCGTCACCGAGGGCGGGCGGGTCGGCTGGAACGCCTCGCCGTCCTTCGACGCCTCCGTGCAGCAGTGGGTCCGCCTCTGCCGCGGCGACACCCTGGTGATGATCGACGACGAGACCCGCGCGGACCCGGCGCTGCTGGCCCGGCTGGTCGACGAACAGGCCCTGACCGACCTGGACATCACCCCCGCGCACGCCGATCCCCTGCTGGATCTGCTCACCCCGGACGGCGGCCCGCGCCCGCTGACCCTGCTGATCGGCGGCGAGGCCGTCAGCCCCGCACTGTGGCGGCGCCTGGCCCGGCTGGGCGAGCGGGGGGTGCTGCGCACGGTCAACCTGTACGGGCCCACCGAGTGCACGGTCGACGCCACCGCGGGCTGGGTGGACGGCGCCGACGAGCCGCACATCGGCAGCGCCCTGCCGGGCCTGCGCACGCGGGTCCTGGACGAGGGGCTGAACCCGGTCGCCGAGGGCGGCAGCGGCGAGCTGTACCTGGCGGGCCCCCGCGTGGGCCGCGGCTACCGGGGCCGGCCCGCGCTGACCGCGGAGCGCTTCGTGGCCGACGCCGCCGGGGAGGGGCACGGCGGCCGCATGTACCGCACGGGCGACCTCGTACGGCTCCTGCCCGGCGGCCGGCTCGCCTACCTGGGGCGGGCCGACGGTCAGGTCAAGCTGCGCGGCCACCGCCTCGAACTCCCGGAGGTCGAAGCCGCGGTGGCCGCCGTCCCCGGGGTCGCCGAGGCGGCCGTGGTGCTCCGCGAGGACGTCTACGGGGCGCCGGGCCTGGTGGCCTACTACCGGGCGGCCGGACCCGTCACCGACGCCGGGCTGCGCGAACGCCTCACCGCCGTGCTGCCCGCGTACATGGTCCCGGCGGCCTTCGTGGCCCTGGAGCGGTTCCCGGTCACCGTCAACGGCAAGGTGGACCGGGCCGCGCTGCCCGCCCCGGCGCCCGCCACCACGCCCACCGCCGCCGGGAACGCCGCCGGGGACGCCGCCGCCGGGGGCCTGACCGTCTCGCAGACGCTGATCGCGGGCGTCTGGGCCGCCGTCCTCGGCGCCCCGCACGTCGGCCCCGACGACAACTTCTTCAAGCTGGGCGGCCACTCGCTGCTCGCGATCAAGCTGGTCTCGCGGGTCCGCGCCGAACTGGGCGTCTCCCTCCCGGTGAAGGCCGTCTACGCCAACCCGCGCCTGCGGGACCTGGCCGCCCACCTCGACACCCTGGTCGCGGCCGCCGCGAGCCCGAACTCCTGAAGGACATGACCGTGATCCCGTTGTCGTACGCCCAGCGCCGGCTGTGGTTCCTGGGCCGGCTGCACGGCCCTTCCGCCACCTACAACGCCCCGGTCGTCCTGCACCTCGACGGCGAACCCGACGCCGGGGCCCTGGCCCTGGCGCTGGCCGACGTCGTGGAGCGGCACGAGGTGCTGCGCACCGTACTGCCGGCCGGGCCCGACGCGGAGCCGTACCAGCGGGTGCTGGACGAGGCGCCCGCCGCGCGGCTCACCGCCGAGGAGTGCGCGCCGGGCCAACGGGACGCACGGGTGGCCGCCTTCATCCGGCAGCCCCTGGACATCACCCTCGAACCCCCGCTGCGGGCCCGGCTGTTCCTGCCGGGCGACGGCACCTCCACCCTGGTGCTGCTGATCCACCACGTGGCGACCGACGGC
>NZ_JBGWAB010000245.1:0-5712 GCF_041862025.1 Streptomyces sp. AB3(2024) | reverse complement strand
GAGCCGCTCCCCGGCGGCCCGGTGACGGCCGCCGCCGGGGCTCAGGGCGCGGCCGGCACGGATCCCGCGGCGGCGTCCCCGGTCACCGGCGCTCCCCCGGCACCGGGGGGCGTCACCGGGACCGGTGGCACCGGTCCCGGTGAGGTGAGCGTGGCGCGCCGCGAGGGCGACCGGCTGCGCTTCGTCGGCGCCGCCACCCGGCGGATCGCGCGCGGCATCGACCTCGACGAGATCGTGCTCGGCCTGTGCCGGGCGACCGTGCCCACCTTCTCCGACGCCATCCTCGTCTACCTGCGCGACCCGCTGCCCGTCGGCGACGAGCGGCCCGTCGGCCCGGTCGTTTTAAGGCTCCGGCGCACCGACCGGCTCCGGCCGATCGACGACCTGGCGCTGGCCGAGGGCGAGGGCACGGGGGTGGCGGGGGCCGCCGGGGAGCTCGACTTCAGCCAGCTGCCGCTGGTCGGCCCGCAGGGTGACCTGCCCGCGGCCGAACTCTGCGAGATCCGCCCCGGCGGGGCCCTCGCCGAAGTGCTGCGCGGCGTACGGCCCGTCTTCGGATCGGCCGCGGGAGCCCGCGACGCGCTCCCGGAGCTGCTGGGGTCCGACCATCCGGTGCCGCGCGGCCAGCGGGCCATCCTGGCCCCGCTGCGGGGCCGCCGGCGCGTCATCGGCGCGGCGGTGTTCCTGCGCACCCCGGACCGGGACGCCTTCGAGCAGAACGACCTGCTCGTCGCCGCCCAGCTGGCCACGCACACCGCGCTCGGCATCGACAAGGCGGTGCTCTACGGCCGCGAGGCCTACATCGCCGACGAGTTGCAGCGCACCATGCTGCCGGACAGTCTCCCCCAGCCCACCGGGGTGCGGCTCGCCTCGCGCTACCTGCCCGCCGCCGAGACGGCCCGGGTGGGCGGCGACTGGTACGACGCCATACCGCTGCCCGGGAGCCGGGTCGCGCTGGTCGTCGGCGACGTCATGGGCCACTCCATGACCTCCGCCGCGATCATGGGCCAGCTGCGCACCACCGCGCAGACCCTGGCCCAGCTGGACCTGCCGCCCGCCGAGGTGCTGCACCACCTGGACGAGCAGGCGCAGCGGCTGGGCTCCGACCGCATGGCCACCTGCCTCTACGCGGTCTACGACCCCGTCTCGCACCGGATCACCATCGCCAACGCCGGCCACCCGCCGCCGGTGCTGCTGCACCTGGGCGGCCGGGCCGAGGTGCTGCGCGTCCCGCCGGGCGCCCCCATCGGGGTCGGCGGCGTGGACTTCGAGGCCGTCGAGCTGGACGCCCCGGCCGGGGCCACCCTGCTGCTGTACACGGACGGGCTGGTGGAGTCGCGGCTGCGGGACGTGTGGACCGGCATCGAGCAGTTGCGCGAGCGGCTCGCGACCACCGCGCAGCTGACGGGGCTGGACCATTCGCCGCCGCTGGAGGCCCTCTGCGACGACGTGCTGGACATGCTCGGGCCGGGCGACCGGGACGACGACATCGCCCTGCTCGCGGCCCGTTTCGAGGGCATCGCGCCGAGCGACGTCGCGTACTGGTTCCTGGACCCGGAGGAGACCGCTCCGGGCAGGGCCCGCCGCTTCGCCCGGCGCGCGCTGACCCGCTGGGGTCTGGAGGAGCTGAGCGACTCGCTGGAGCTGCTGGTGAGCGAGGTGGTCACCAATGCCGTCCGGTACGCCGAGCGGCCCGTGACGCTGCGCCTGCTGCGCACGGACGTGCTGCGCTGCGAGGTCGGCGACGACTCCCCGCAGCTGCCGCGCCAGCGGCGGGCGCGGGAGACCGACGAGGGCGGGCGCGGCCTGTTCCTGGTGAACCGGCTGGCCCGGCGCTGGGGCGCCACCCGGCTGAGCAGTGGGAAGGTCGTCTGGTTCGAGCTCCCGCTGCCGGGGCCGCACGACCGCCGCTGACGTCCCGTCCGGCCGTTCCCGGAGCCCGGAACCGGTCCCGTACGCACGAACACCGCCGCCCCGCAGCATGATCGCTGCGGGGCGGCGGTGCGTCGTGGTGCCGGGGTGCCTACTGACCCAGGAGCGGGTTCGGCGGCGGCGTCGGGTCCTTCGTCGGCGGCGTCGGGTCCTTGGTCGGGGGCGTCGGGTTCTTCGTCGTCGGCGTCGGGTTCTTCGTCGGCCCGGTCGGGTCCGGCTTGCCGGTGCTGCCCGTGGGGTCCGGGGTGCCGGTGGGACGGGTGCCGGCGGAGCCGGTCGGCGTCGGGGCGACCGTCTGGTTCGACGCGGTGGGCGACGGGCTGCGGGTCGGCGCCGGCGGCGTGCCCATCTCGGCGTCCTCCAGGTCGAACTGGCCGGTGCTCTGGCCCCTGAGCGCGGCCGTGGTGTACGCCTGCCAGATCTGGGCGGGGAAGCTGGAGCCGCCCGCGCGGCCCTTGCCGGCGGTACCGGTCAGGGTGACCTGGTTGTGCGAGTTCGGGTCCTCGCCGAACATCGCGACGACGGTGACGAGCTCCGGGGTGTAGCCGGTGAACCAGGCCGCCACGTTGGACTCGGTGGTGCCGGTCTTGCCCGCGGCCTCGTAGGCGGAGCTGCGCACGGCCTTGCCGGAACCGTCCTCGACCACGCCGGTGAGGACCTTGGTGACGGTGTCGGCGGTCTTGGCGGTCAGGACCTGCCCGCCGATCGGGTTGACCGGCTTGAAATCGGCGTCGGCGTGTTCGGCCTTCTTGACGATGGTCGGGGTGACCTTCTTGCCGTGGTTGCCGAAGGTGGCGTAGACGCCGGCCATCTCCACGGTGTTCGCGCTCATCGTGCCGAGCGACATGGCGGGCCTGTCGGCCGGCCAGCCGTCACGGTCGCGCATGCCGAGGGCGAGGGCGGTCTCCTTCACCTTCTCCGGCTTGGCGTCGACGATCATCTGCGCGTACACGGAGTTCACGGAGGAGTTGGTGGCCTCCTGGACCGTGAGCATCGGGTCGCCGTAGTTGATGTTGTCCTGGTTCTGCGGGGCGAAGGCGGTCGCGCTGCCGACGACGGGGCGCTTGCTGGTGCCGTCGTAGAGGGCGTTCGGCGTGATCGGACGGCCGTCCTGGGTCTTCGCTCCGGTCTCCAGGGCGGTGGCCAGCACGACCGGCTTGAAGGTCGAGCCGGGCTGGAAGTCGGTGCGCAGGGCGTTGCTCTCGGCCTTCTCCGTCAGGCCCACGCCGCCGTACATCGCCACGATCGCGCCGGTCTTGGCGTCGACGGAGGTGGCGCCCGCCTGGACGCTCTGGTCCTGGGGGCGGTCCTTGGTGTTCTTGCGGTCGAGCTTGGACTCCAGCTCGTCGTCGACGGCCTTCTCCAGCGCGGCCTGCTTCTTCTTGTCGACGTTGAGGGTGATGGTCCAGCCGCCGGCGGTGATGTCGGCGTCCTTGATGCCCTGGCGGCTCAGCTCCTGCTTGGCGGCCTGGACCAGGTAGCCCTTCTGTCCGTCCATGCCCGGGAGGGGCTTGGGCTTGATGGGCTCCTGGAACTTCAGGGTCGCGCGCTTGGCCTGGTCCAGCTTGCCCATGTCGACCATGTTGTCGAGGACGGCGTTGAAGCGGATCATGACCAGCCGCTTGCCGTTGGGGCCGGCGATCGCCCAGTCGTACTGGCTGGGGGCCTGGATGACGGCCGCGAGGTAGGCGGCCTGCTCCAGGTTCAGCTTCTCGGCGTCGATGCCGTAGTAGGCCTGGGCGGCGGCCTGGATGCCGTAGGCATTGCGGCCGTAGAAGTTGGTGTTGAGGTAACCGGCGAGGATCTCGTTCTTCTTCATCCGCTGGTCGACCTTGATGGAGATCACCAGCTCACGGAGCTTGCGGGTCGCCGACTGGTCCTGGGTCAGGTAGTAGTTCTTGACGTACTGCTGGGTGATCGTCGATCCGCCGGCCTTGCCGCGGCCGAGGGCCGTGTTGAAGACGCCTCGGGCGACACCTATGACGTCGACGCCGCTGTCCTTGTAGAAGGACTTGTTCTCGATGGCGATGAAGGCCGTCCGCACGTCCTCGGGGATCTTGTCGATCGGGAGGATCTCGCGGTTCATCTGGCCGGTGCGGGCCATGATCGAACCATCGGCGTACTTGTACGTGTTGCTCTGGAGGGTCGCGTTCTTGTTCGGGTCCGGCGGGTCCACGGAGAAGTAGAGGGCGACCGCTCCGATGATGAGGAGCAGAGCACCTCCGAGGAAAGTCCCCAGGATCGTCTTCCAGTTGAGGAAGCGACGTATGCCACTGCGCTTCTTCCCGGTCGACTTGCCCGCACGCCCGCTCGGCGCTTTCCGCGCACCGCGTTGCTGCTGCGCCCGTCGCGCCTCTGCTCGGCCCATCGCTCCCGCTCCGCTCGATTACCCCCCCGACGTCAGCTCAGAAAACTAACACCGCAGGCTGTGACAAAGGACGGCTAATCCTGATCAATAGTGGTCAATTCGGACGTGAGAATCAGCACCCACTCCGATGGAACCGACGCCCATGAGACCTGAAGGGTTGCGGTGAACGCAAAAACTGATATCACTTTGCTAGGTGCTTCGGTCGGCCACGGCCGGACGCCCCACAACAAACGGGGGTATTCCATGACAACCGCAGTCGACCGCCGGCCGAGTGAGGTCCGGGAGTTCGCGGCGCACAGCATGGGTGGCGGACTGGCCCTGCTGCTGGGCCTGTTGGGCACGGCGGCCGGGGTGGCCCTGATCGCCTCCGGCGCGGCGGCGACCACGACGGGACCCAAGGCGGCGATGATCGCGGGCGGGATCCTGCTGGCCCTCTGCTCACTGTTCGCCATGATGGGACTGAACACGGTGGCCCCCGGCGAGGCCCGCGTGGTCCAGCTCTTCGGCCGCTACCGCGGCACGATCCGGGCGGACGGACTGCGCTGGGTCAACCCGCTGACCTCCCGCAGGAAGATCTCCACCCGGGTCCGCAACCACGAGACGGCCGTCCTGAAGGTCAACGACGCCTACGGCAACCCGATCGAGCTCGCCGCCGTCGTGGTCTGGCGGGTCTCCGAGACCGCGCGCGCGGTGTTCGAGGTCGAGGACTTCACGGAGTTCGTCGAGACGCAGACCGAGACGGCCGTGCGGCACATCGCGATCGAGTACCCCTACGACGCCCACGACGAGGGCGGGCTCTCGCTGCGCGGCAACGCGGAGGAGATCACCGAGAAGCTCTCGGCGGAGCTGGCCACCCGGGTGGAGACGGCGGGCGTGGAGATCATCGAGTCCCGCTTCACGCATCTCGCGTACGCTCCGGAGATCGCCTCCGCGATGCTCCAGCGCCAGCAGGCCGGCGCGGTCGTGGCGGCCCGCAAGCAGATCGTCGAGGGCGCGGTGGGCATGGTGGAACTGGCCCTGACGCGGCTGGCCGAGGAGGAGATCGTGGACCTGGACCCGGAGCGCAAGGCCGCCATGGTGTCGAACCTGATGGTGGTGCTCTGCGGCGACCGTGCGGCCCAGCCCGTCATCAACACGGGGACCCTCTACCAGTGACCCCCGGCGGCGAGGACCCGGGGGCGGGCCGCACGGCAGGCGCGCAAGCAGGTGCTCCTGCGCCTGGACCCGCAGGTCTACGACGCGCTCGCGCGCTGGGCCGGCGAGGAGCTGCGCAGCGCCAACGCGCAGATCGAGTTCCTGCTGCGCCGGGCCCTGTCGGAGACGGGCCGCCTCCCGGGCGGCGCCGCCCCCATCCCGCCGCGGGGGGGGGGGGGGGGCCCGCCCCGCCCCCGCCGCCGCCTCGACCGAGAACA
>NZ_JBGWAB010000244.1:0-5745 GCF_041862025.1 Streptomyces sp. AB3(2024) | reverse complement strand
CGCCCAGGCCGCCCGGCTGGTCGCCGCCCGCACGGCGGACGCCGCCGCGGGCTCCGCCCTCGACCTCGGCCTCTCCCTCGCCACCACCCGCGCGGCCCTGGAGCACCGGGCGGTGCTCATCGGCCGCACCGGCGACGACCTCGACTCCGCCCTCGCCGCGCTCGCCGCCGGTGAGGAGGCCGCGGGACTGGTCACCGACACCGCGGCCGAGGGCCGGACCGCGTTCCTGTTCACCGGCCAGGGCAGCCAGCGGCTGGGGATGGGCCGTGAGCTGTACGCGTCCCAGCCGGTGTTCGCGGCCGCGCTCGACGCGCTGTGCGCCCGTCTGGACACTCGGCTCGAACTCCCGCTGAAGGAAATCCTGTTCGGTTCGGATGCCGCCCTGCTGGACCGTACGGAGTACACCCAGCCCGCGCTGTTCGCCGTCGAGGTGGCGCTCTTCCGGCTCCTGGAGAGCTGGGGTCTGAAGCCGGACTTCCTGTCCGGGCATTCGATCGGTGAGATCGCCGCCGCGCACGTGGCGGGGGTGCTGTCGCTGGACGACGCGTGCACGCTCGTGTCCGCCCGCGGCCGGCTGATGCAGGAACTGCCGGCCGGCGGCGCGATGATCGCAGTCCAGGCTGCGGAGGACGAGGTCCTGCCGCTGCTGACCGACCGGGTGGGAATCGCCGCAGTCAACGGGCCGACCTCGGTGGTCATCGCCGGGGACGAGGACGCGGCGACCGCCATCGCCGAGTCGTTCATCGGCCGGAAGTCCAAGCGGCTGACCGTCAGCCACGCCTTCCACTCCCCGCACATGGACGGCATGCTCGACGCCTTCCGCCGGGTCGCGGAGGGGCTCACGTACGCCGCCCCGGCCCTCCCGGTCGTCTCCAACCTGACCGGCGCCCTCGTCACCGACGAGATGGGCTCCGCCGACTTCTGGGTCCGCCACGTCCGCGAAGCCGTCCGCTTCCACGACGGCATCCGCGCCCTGGAGGCCGCCGGGGTCACCACGTACGTGGAGATCGGGCCCGAGGGCGTTCTGACCGCCCTCGCCCAGGACTGCGTCAGCGGCGAAGGCGCCGCCTTCGCCCCCGCCCTGCGCGCCGGCCGGCCGGAGCCCGAGACGGTCCTGGCCGCCCTCGCCCGCGTCCACGCCCACGGCGGCACCGTCGACTGGGCGGCGTACTTCGCCGGCACCGGCGCCCGCCGGGTCGACCTGCCCACGTACGCCTTCCAGCACGAGCGCTACTGGCTGGAGCCCGGCGCCGACACGGCCGGGGACGTCAGCGTCGCCGGACTCGACCCCGCCGGGCACCCGCTGCTCGGCGCGGCCGTCACCCTGGCCGGCTCCGACCGCCTGCTGTGCACCGGCCGTCTCTCGGTGCGCGGCCACGCCTGGCTCGCCGACCACACCGTGGCCGGCGCGGCGGTCCTGCCCGGTGCGGCGTTCGTGGAACTGGCCGTCCGCGCCGGTGACCAGGCCGACTGCGGGCACGTCGAGGAACTCGTCCTCGACGCCCCGCTCGCGCTGCCCGCCGACGGCGGCGTACGGATCCAGGTGCTGGTCGAGGATGCCGACGAGCGGGGCCGCCGTACCTTCACCGTGTCCGCCGAGAGGGCGGGCGGGACCGCGGAGGACAGCGGCTGGACCCGCCACGCCCACGGCGTGCTGGCACCTGCCGCGGCCGCCGGGTCAGCAGGCCCCGCCGCGTCCTTCGACCTCGCCGAGTGGCCTCCGGCCGGCGCGGACGCCGTGGACCTCAGCCGGCTGTACGACGCCGACACCGCCGGGGGCCTCCGCCGAGGCCCGCTGCGCGGGCCCCTGTTCCAGGCCGCGGAGGCGGCCTGGGAGCGCGACGGGGAGTACTTCGCGCAGGTGCGCCTGCCCGAAGGCGCGTCACAGGAAGCCGGGTTCGGACTGCACCCGACCCTGCTCGACGCCGCCGCGCACCTCGCGACCGCCCTGGCGGACGCGGACACGGACGCGGCCCCTGACGGCGGCAACGGCGTCGGCCCGGGCAGCGTCTGGTCGGACGTGGCCCTGCACGCCGTGGGCGCGGGCGCGCTGCGCGTGCGCGTCCGGCCCGCCGGCGAGGGCGCGTTCGCCCTGGACCTCGCCGACGACCTCGGCGACCCCGTGGCCACCATCGGCCGGCTCGCCCCGCGGCCCTACACGGCGGCCGCCACCGACGCCACGGACCCGGTGCCGGCCGTGGTCCGCGAGGCGCTGTTCCGCCTGGACTGGACGCCGCTCGCCGCCACCGCCACCGCCACCGGGCCCGTCGGCGGATGGGCGGTCCTGGGCGACACCGGCTTCGGCCCGGCCGGCCGGTACGCCGGCCTGGCCGAACTGGGCGAGGCCGTCGACGCGGGCACCCCGGCACCCGCGTACGTCCTGGCCCCCTTCCCCCGGCAGGCCGACGGGCCGGACGCCCTGAGCGGGGCCGCCCAGCGGGCGCTCGCCCTGGTGCGGGCCTGGCTGGCCGACTCCCGGTTCGAGACGGCCCGCCTGGTCCTCGTGACCAGCGGCGCCGTGGCCGGGCCCGGCGAAGGCGCCGAGGACCTGCCGCACGCCGCCGTACGGGGCCTGCTGCGGTCGGCGGAGACCGAGAACCCCGGCCGCTTCGTCCTCGCCGACGTCCGCGACCTGGCCGAGGCAGCCGGGTCCGCCGAGGCAGCCGGGTCCGCCGACCTGGCCGTCCTTGCCGCGGCCCTCGACTCCGGCGAACCGGAGCTGCTGCTGCGCGACGGAGCCGTCCATGTGCCCCGGCTGCGCCGCGCCGCCACCGCAGACGCCACCGCCGGCGCCGTCATCGACCCGGACGGCACCGCCCTGATCACCGGCGGCTCCGGCACCCTCGCCGGAATCGTCGCCCGCCACCTGGCCGGCGCCCACGGCGTACGGAACCTGCTGCTGCTCAGCCGCCGCGGCGCCGACGCCCCCGGAGCCGCCGAACGCACCGCCGAGCTGGCCGCGTTGGGCGCCCGCGTCACCTGGGCCGCCTGCGACGCCGCCGACCGTGACGCCCTGGCCACCGTGCTGGCCGCGATCCCGGCCGAACACCCCCTCACCACCGTGGTGCACACGGCGGGCGTCCTCGACGACGGAGTCATCGCCTCCCTCACCCCCGAGCGCCTCGACACGGTCCTGCGGCCCAAGGCCCTCGCCGCCCACCACCTGCACGAGCTGACCCGCGACCTGCCGGTCACCGCCTTCGTGCTCTACTCCGCCATCGCGGGCACCCTCGGCGCCGCCGGTCAGGCCAACTACGCCTGCGCCAACGCCTACCTGGACGCCCTCGCCGAACTCCGCCACCACCAGGGCCTGCCGGCCACCTCCCTCGCCTGGGGCCTGTGGGCCGAAGCCGGCGGCATGATCGGCACGCTCGACGAGGCCCAGCTGCGCCGCATGGAGCAGCACGGCATGGGCGCGCTCACCGCCGCCGACGGCATGGCCCTGCTGGACGCGGCCCTCGCCTCCGGCCGGTCCGTCCTCGTCCCCGCCCGCCTGAACCTGCCCGCCCTGCGCGCCGCCGCAGCCCCTGGCCCCGTGGCCCCCGTCTTCCGGGAGCTCCTGGGCCGGGCCGGACGCCGTACCGCGCGCACCCGCGGCGACGCGGGCACCTCGCTCACCGACCGCCTGACCGGCCTCACCCGGTCCGAACGCGACCGCGTACTGCTGGACCTCGTACGGGAACAGGTGGCCTCCGTCCTCGGCCACGCCTCGGCCGAACGGGTCGAGCCCGGCAAGGCGTTCAAGGACCTCGGCTTCGACTCGCTGACCGCCGTCGAGCTGCGCAACCGCCTCGGCGCGGCCACCGGGCTGCGCCTGGCGACCACGCTCGTCTTCGACTACCCGTCACCCGTCGCCCTCGCACGCCTGCTGTACTCCGAACTCCTCGGCGAGGAGACCCGGTCCGGAGCGGAGGGCGTCCGGTCGGCCGCGGCGGCCGAGGACGACCCCATCGCCATCGTCGCCATGAGCTGCCGTTACCCCGGCGGCGTCCGCAACCCCGAGGAGCTGTGGCGGCTCGTCGCCGCCGGCGGCGACGCGATCGGCGGGCTCCCCGGCAACCGCGGCTGGGACACCGCCGAGCTGTACGCCGGACAGGGCGGCGACGGCCGGGCCTTCCAAGGCGGGTTCCTCTACGACGCCGACTCCTTCGACGCCGACTTCTTCGGCATCTCCCCGCGCGAGGCCCTGGCGATGGACCCGCAGCAGCGGCTCCTGCTGGAGGCCTCCTGGGAGGCGATCGAGGGCGCGGGCATCGACCCGTCCTCGCTGCGCGGCAGCCGGGCGGGCGTGTTCGTCGGCGCCTCCTACACCGGCTACGACGCCCAGTTGGAGCGCTCCGCAGACGCGGACGGCGTACTCGGCCACGTGATGACCGGCAACGCGGGCAGCGTCATGTCCGGCCGCGTCTCCTACGCCCTGGGCCTGGAGGGCCCGGCCGTCACCGTCGACACGGCCTGCTCGTCCTCGCTGGTCGCCCTGCACTGGGCGATCCAGGCCCTGCGCAACGGCGAGTGCACCCTGGCCCTCGCGGGTGGCGTCACGGTGATGTCGACGCCGGGAACCTTCAGCGAGTTCAGCCACCAGGGCGGTCTCTCGCCCGACGGCCGCTGCAAGGCGTTCGCGGAGGGTGCGGACGGTACGGGCTGGGGTGAGGGTGTCGGCATGCTGCTCGTGGAGCGGCTGTCGGACGCGCGTCGCAACGGGCATCCGGTGCTGGCTGTGGTGCGGGGTTCGGCGATCAACCAGGACGGTGCGAGCAATGGTCTGACGGCGCCGAACGGGCCTTCGCAGCAGCGGGTGATCCGGCAGGCGCTGGCCAGTGCGGGTCTGTCGGCGGCCGAGGTGGACGTGGTCGAGGCGCACGGTACGGGGACCCGGCTGGGTGACCCGATCGAGGCGCAGGCGCTGCTGGCCACCTACGGTCAGGACCGGCCCGAGGGGCAGCCGTTGCTGCTCGGTTCGATCAAGTCGAACATCGGGCACACGCAGGCGGCTGCCGGTGTGGCCGGTGTGATCAAGATGGTGCTGGCGATGCGGCACGGGGTGCTTCCGCAGACCCTGCACGTGGACGCGCCGACACCGCACGTAGACTGGTCGGCCGGCGACATCACTCTGCTGACGGAAGCCACCCCATGGCCGCAGACCCGGCGCGCGCGCCGCGCCGCGGTGTCCTCGTTCGGCATCAGCGGCACCAACGCCCACACGATCATCGAGGCGGCCCCGGACACTCCCGAGGACCCGACGCCGACGACGCCCGCCACCGGCCCGGTGCCGTACGTCCTGTCGGCCAGGAACCCGTGGGCCCTCCGCGACCAGGCCGCCCGCCTGCTCCCCGTGGCCGAGGCCGGGGACTGCGCTCTCTTGGACCTGGCCCACTCCCTGGCCACCGGCCGCGCCGGTCTCGAACACCGGGCGGCCTTCGCCGCCGCCGACCGCGAGGGCGTACTGCGCGCGCTCGCCGCACTCGCGGCCGACGAACCGGCGCCGGGGCTGTTCCGCGGCACGGTGTCCGGTGGGGGACTGGCGTTCCTGTTCACCGGACAGGGCAGCCAGCGGCCCGGAATGGCACATGGGCTGTACGAGACCCAGCCGGTCTTCGCCACCGCGCTCGATGACATCTGCGCCCGCTTCTCCCTCGAACTGCCGCTGAAGGAGGTTCTGTTCGGTTCTGATGCCGAGGTGTTGGACCGTACGGAGTTCACGCAGCCGGCGTTGTTCGCGGTGGAGGTGGCGTTGTTCCGGCT
>NZ_JBGWAB010000243.1:0-5768 GCF_041862025.1 Streptomyces sp. AB3(2024) | reverse complement strand
TTTTTTATAATTTTTATTATTGCTAGGGGGGGCCAAGGGGCCCCCGCCGGCGGGGGCGGCCCCCGGCCCCCCCCCGGCCGGGGCTTCGCGTCGAGGCACCCGCCTTTCGGCCGCCCCTACTTCCCCTCGGCCGGCTTGTAGCCCGCCAGCGCCTCGGAGCACGTCTTCAGCCGCGCCAGGAACTCCGCCGCCGCGTCGGCCTCGAAGCAGGCGGTCAGGACGGCTTCCACGCCCCGGACGGCCTCGTCGGCGCGCCGGATCAGGGCGCCTCCGGTGCGGGTGAGGCGAGCCTCCAGGATCTGCTGGTGGATCGGGTGCGGGCGGCGCTCGACCAGACCCCGGCCCTCCACCGTGGCCAGTACCGACGACATCGTCTGCGGTGTGACCATGCCGCGGCGCGCGAGCGCCGCCCCGGACAGCCCCGGCTGCTGCTGGAGCGCCAGGAGCACGTTGTACTGGGGGACATTGAGCTTGAACGGCTTCAGGGCAGCATGCTTGGCGGACGTGAGCTCCTGCTCCACCCGCTTGATGTGCTCCCCGATACGCTCTTCCATCGCCGATGACGCCATGACGTCAAGGTTACCCGCATATCCCTTATCACCGCATGACCCCTGTGCATGATCCGACATCAGATGGTCTCCGGCCCGTGCGCGGCGGCCCGGGCCCCGTGCGTCCTCGTGGCCCCGCTCTCGGCGTACACGTCAGCGCCTGCGCAGCGACGCGTCCGCCAGCTGCGGCGGTACGTAGTCGGCGTCCGCGGGATTGAGGTCGGTACCGGGAGGGACCAGTTCGTCGATCCGGTCCAGCACGGCGTGGTCCAGTTCCACATCGGCGGCGGCCAGCAGGTCCTTCAACTGGTCGGCGGTGCGCGGGCCGATGATGGCGCTGTCGACGGCCGGATGGCTCAGTACGAAGGCCAGCGCGAGGTGCGTGAGGGAGAGCCCCGCGTCGGAGGCGAGCCGCAGCAGATCCTCGACCACCTCGTACTTGCGGGCGTTGCCCGGCAGGCTCTGGTCGAACTTGTGCGGGATGAGGGTACGCCGGAATTCGTTGAGCTCCAGCGGCCCGCCGCGGCGGTACTTGCCGGTGAGCCAGCCACTGGCCAGCGGACTCCACGTGAGGATGCCGACGCCGTACTTCTGCGCGGTCGGCAGCACCGAACGCTCCACGCCCCGCATGAAGACGGAGTACGGAGGCTGCTCGGTGTGGAAGGGCACGTGCCCGCGACGCTCGGCCGTCCAGCGGGCCTCCACCAGCTGCTCCGCCGGGAAGTCCGAACTCCCGATGGCGAGCACCTTTCCCTCCCGCACCAGGTCGGACAGGACCGACAGCGTTTCGTCGATGTCCGTCGACGGATCGGGCCGGTGCACCTGGTACAGGTCGATCCGGTCCGTGTCCAGCCGCCGCAGGCTCCCCTCGACGGCCTGCCGTATCCAGCGCCGCGAATTGCCCTGCCGGTTGCCGCCCCCGCCCATCGGGAAATGCACCTTGGTCGCGAGCACGACCTCGTCCCGCCGCCCCTTGAGCGCCTTCCCGACGATCCGCTCCGACTCCCCGGCCGAGTACATGTCCGCCGTGTCGACGAGGTTGACCCCGGCATCCAGAGCGGCACGGACCAACCGCTCACCGTCCCCGTGATCCCGGTTCCCCCAAGCGCCGAGCATCATCGTGCCCAGAGCGATGCGGCTGACCGTGATGCCGGTACGTCCGAGAGTGGTCGTGCGCACAGTTTCCCCTTCCGTCGGTGTACCCCGCGCCCCCGCACACCTCAGCGGAGACCGCAGACTATACGACATCTTATACCTAGAAGAGTCATGATGACCCGGCCCCGACGCCGCCGACCGATCCGCCCCCACACCCCGGCCGCGGGCGGCCGTGCGCACCTGCCCGGTGCGGCACCATCGTGGTCGAGCGGGCGGGCAATGGTGGCGGTGGACACCTCTCACCGCCCGGAGGGCTGGACGGGGCCGGTGACCGGCTCCAAGGACGGATCCACGAGATCGACGGCGAGGACGGCACCGCCGAGCGGTAGACCGGCATGCCACGGCGTACCTGCGGTCGGAGCGAATACGCGCCGCCGGCATCACCCGCCGCTCCAGCGATGTCCTGCACTCCTGCGGGTACGCGCGACGCCCCGCACCGTGCGTGCCACGACGTGCGATGTCAGGCGCGGTCGGGCCCTTGACCGGTCCCGGTGGAGGTGGGCTGATTCTCGGCGCAGAAGGACGGTCGCCCGATACCGGGCCACACGTCGCCGACCTGACGGCCGGCCGGACCGGGATCACCCGAGCCGCAGGGGTCGGGATCGGCGACGACGCGAATGCGGGCACCCGACTCGGACACGCGGTAGCGGAGCATGTCGCGACACGTCGTCGAACTCGGCCGTGCGGCCCAGGGCCGCGACAACGGCCCGTAGTCCTCCGAGCGGGACCCCGGACGCGAACTCCCCGCAGCCCCGTCGCAGCAGGCTGCTGCCGAGGACATCGAGGAAGCCCGTACCCACAGCAGCTTCCCGACTGGCGGGGTGCCGTCCCGCCAGGAGCCGCGCACGGGCCCCGGGCCGCCCTCGACCCGGCCGAGGGGGCGGCGGGCGCGAGCGCGCCCGTGCCACCGGGATCCGGCACCGCCTGGGCGGACCAGACCGGCCTCGCGGCAGAGCTGCCCCGCCACACGGCAACCGGCCCCCGGCGAAATGAGGTTCCCCTCGTAGCGTGGAGTCCGTGACAGCAGGGGATGTTGGTTGTCATGGCGGAGAAGCGTCGCAAGTTCACGGCGGAGTTTCGTGAGGGGGCGGTACGGATCGTGACGGAGACCGGGAAGCCGGTCCCCGAGGTCGCGGAGGACCTGGGGATCAACGAGACGACGCTGGCGAGCTGGGTCTCGCGGGCAATGCGGGCCGGGAAGGCGACCGTCGAGGACAGGGACGCGTTGATCGCGCGGCTGACGGCGGAGAACGCGGCGTTGAAGAAGGAGAACAAGGAGCTGGGCATGGAGCGCGATGTCCTCAAACGCTGCATGGTCCTGTGGGTGAAGTAGCTGCGGCGGACCCGGCCGCCGTGGCCGGGGTGATCAGCGACAACAGGACCGGGCACGGCATCCCGCACACCGTCTCGTGCCGCGCCCTCGGCGTGAGCGAGTCATGGTTCTACAAGTGGCGCGACCGCCCACCCACCGGGCGTGAACTGCGCAGACAGCGGCTCGCCGACGAGATCAAGGAGATCTTCACCGAGTCCGGCGGCACCTACGGATCACCGAAGATCTTCATCCTGCTCGTCCGAAAGGGCTGGCGCATATCGGTGAACACCGTCGCGAAGCTGATGGCCGAACTCGGCCTCGTCGTCCGGAAAGTGAGACACCGAAGCGGGCTGACCAGGCCGGGGAAGCGGCCGGCCGCACCGGACTTCGTCAAGCGGGACTTCACCGCCGGGGAACCCGACCTGGTCTGGGCGGGCGACATGACGGAGATTGTCACCGAGGAGGGCAAGCTCTACCTCGCCACGGTCATCGACCTGTTCTCCCGGCGCCTGCTCGGCTACGCGATGGGCGACCGGCACGACGCGGACCTGGTCGTGGCCGCGCTGCACATGGCAGCGGCCACCCGCGGCGGCGACGTCCGCGGAGTGATCTTCCACAGCGACCGCGGGTCGGAAGGCGGATTCAACTGATCGTCGCAACACCTCGTGATCAGCGAGGTGTGGGATCAGGGGCATTGCAAAGTCTGATGATCTTGTGAGTGGGCTGGTCAGGCAATGCCCAGGAGGTCAAGTGGGCGGGTGAACGGTTCGTAGGAGGCGTGTCGGAGGCCGGCGGCGACGTTTTGGTGCCCGGCTGTGCGGACGGTGTTGATCGCCAGGTTGCGCAGGGTTGCCATGTTCTCGGGGGCGTGGCCGGTTCGGATCTTCGAGGCGTCCTCGCGGAAGGTGGTGTCGCGAACGAAGTGAAGCCGGTTCTCGATGGTCCACTGCGAGCGGGCGAGCCGGCCGAGCCGTTGCGGCGATGCCTGATGTGAGAAGCCGTATCTCAACCGAACGTGATCGGTTGATTTCTGCTGGTCAGGCATGGTCTAGCTCGGGGTGAGGGAGGCATGCCGCGTCTTGTGTTCGCTTCATGGGCGAGGGGTGCGCGGTGGCGTCGGTGCTGGGAATGCTGGAGGAGCGGGAGGCGGCTGCCCGGGTGCGGGTGGAGGGGCTGCGGGAGGAAGCCGCGCGGTTGGCTGAGGTGTTGGAGGCCGCGGAGATCGAGCTGGACCGGCGGGTGATCGCGCGGGAGGAGCTGGTCGAGGCCCTGGCCGTGTCCGCCGCCGAGACGACTGCCGTGACCGAGGCGGAGCAGGAAGCGGTGTCCTCACCGGTGCCGGGGTCGGTGGTGCCGCCCTGGCGGGACGGGCTGTCGGTGGCCGTGCTCGCGCCCGACTACCAGCGGATTCTGGGCGTGCTGGAGGAGCGGCGGTCCGCGGGCAAGGGACCGGTGAAGGCCAAGGAGATCGCGGCGGAGCTGGGCCTTGGGGCGGCGCCGGGGAAGGTCGAGGGGGTGCGGTCGAAGGCCAGGCGCCTGGCGGAACGTGGGTGGCTCCTCCTGGAGGCGTCGGGGATGTTCAGTGCCGGCCGGCGGCCCGTGGCCGTGCCAGACGCCGGCTCATCCGCGTGATCATCGACCACCGGATCACGGCCTCGCTGCTGGCCGGCAACGTCTCGTAGTCCCGGGCCAGCCGGCGGGAGTTCATCAACCATGCGAACGTGCGCTCTGCCACCCAGCGCCTGGGGAGCACCACGAAACCTGTCATGTCGTCGGTTCGCTTGACGATCTCCAGGGTCAGGGCGAGTTTGTCCCGGCACCAGTCGACGAGGCCGCCGGTGTAGCCGCCGTCGGCCCAGACGAGGGTGATGTCGCGGTGCAGGCGGCGCAGGCGGGTCAGCAGTCCTGCCGCGGCGTCCCGGTCGCCGATGTTCGCGGCGGTGACCGCGACGACCAGGAGCATGCCGAGGGTGTCGGTCACGATGTGCCGCTTGCGGCCCGGCACCTTCTTTCCGCCGTCGTAGCCGCGTGAGGCGGCCGGTACTGTCGCGGCGGCCCGCACCGACTGGGCGTCGATGATCCCTGCCGTGGGCTCGGCCTCGCGGCCTTCGCGTTCACGGACCTTCCCGCGCAGCCGGTCGTGGAACTCGGTGATCAGCCCGTGCTCGCGCCAGCGGCGGAAGAAGGCGTAGACCCGGCCCCAGGCGGGGAAGTCCGCGGGCATCGCCCGCCAGGAGATCCCGCCCGCGACCAGGTAGCGGATTGCGTCCAGCAGCTGGCGGTGGCAGTAGCCCTCGGGGCGTCCGCCCCGCCCGTTCAGCCAGGCCGGCACCGGCAGCAACGGCCGCACGGCCGCCCACTCCGCGTCCGTCATGTCCGACGGATACCGCCGCACCCGGTTGGGATGGTCGGCCGCGTTGCCGTACACGTGCGCGAGGCAATCACACGATGGTGCGGCCGAGTTGAACTGGACGGGCTCGGACACGTACAACAAGGACACCAGGGCCTCCCGGTACTGCTCGGTCAGATTCGCATCCCCGAGCTACCGAGAGGCCCTGTCTTCATGCGCGTACAACGGGAAGATCACCCGGGTGGGAAGCCTGTTCGAACCACGCGTTCCATGATCGGTTGAGATACGGCTTCTCACTCAAAAGCTCACGACCGCCCTCTGAGAGTGGTGCCCATGGTCCACCGAATTGAAGCGCCCAGTCCCGACGATGCTGCATCCGTGGGCCGCATGCAGCTCACGGCCT
>NZ_JBGWAB010000242.1:0-5821 GCF_041862025.1 Streptomyces sp. AB3(2024) | reverse complement strand
GCTACACGCGCGGGCTCCCGGGGGGGGCGGGGGGGGCGCCCCCCCCCACCCGCACCCCGCCCGCGGCCGCCCCGGCGGGCGCCCCCCCCCCGCCGCCGCCCCCCTCCCCCCGATCGGCCGTGCAACACGTCTGGCGCACCCATTGGATCCCCCGCATCCGGCGCCGGACGTGTTGCACGGCCTTTGTCGCGTTCGCTCCCCGGCGGGGCCTCCGGGCGGAGGGCGGGGCTCCAGCGGCTTCATTTGGCTTCATTGACACGCTCCCACCTGACCAAGTACGGTCGGGACCGATCGGTCCACTAGGAATTCAGTACCGCATGAGTACCGCTTCCGGCACCGAATCGATCACCCGGCGCCAGTGCACACGACACCGTTCTCTTTCCATCTCGCGGGGAGATGTTTGTGTTGCTGTTCTCAGTCCTAGGCTCCATGGAAATAATGAAACAGCGGGTCGCCGTGCGGCTCGGCGGCGCCATGCAGCAGACGCTCCTGGCGACCCTGCTCGCGGCCGGCGGATCACTCGTCACGGTCGACTCCCTCATCCTCGAACTCTGGGGGACCACACCCCCCAACAAGGTCGAGAACGCCCTCCAGGCGCAGGTCAGCCGGGTGCGCAGAACCCTGGCCGCGGTGGAGCCCGACCGGGAGGGATCGCGGGTGGTGACCAGCACCTCCGGCTACATGTTCCTCTTCGACCGGTGGGAACTCGACGCCTACCTGTTCCTCGACACCGTGGACGCGATCCACGCGAGAACCGGCTCGGACACCCTGTCCGAGCACCGCCAGAACGTCGCCGACCTCCGCGCCGGACTCTCCCGCTGGAGGGGTCCCGTATTCGGCGGACTGACCGGCGGACCGATCTGCCAGACCGCCTCCACGAGATATATGGAGGCACGGAATTCGGCGCTCATTCTGCTTTACGATCTCGAACTGCGCACCGGCGGTCACGAACGGATCCTCCCGGAGCTGACCGAGCTCTACTCCCGCAACCCGAACCACGAGCAGTTCTGCATGCTGCTCATGCGGGCCCTGTACCGGTGCGGCCGGCAGCTCGACGCGCTGACGGTCTACCGCCAGTGCCGCCACAACATGATCGAGTCGCAGGGCATCGAGCCCTCCCCCGTACTGAGCCAGTACGAGCGGGCGATCCTCACCCACGACCCGATGCTGCTCCAGAACGAGCCCTACTGGCCGGTGCCGGCCCTCGTCGCGAGCTAGGGAAGAGCCCGGACATGGGCGACGCCCTGTTGCTGGTCGCGCACGGCAGCCGCGATCCGCGCCACGCGACCACGGTCCGCGCCCTCACCCGAGGGGTCCGGTCGACGAGGCCCGGACTGCGCGTGAGCACGGCCTTCCTGGACTTCGACGCCCCCTCCGTACCGCAGGAGCTGGCGCGGGCGGCCCGTCACGGAGCCGCGCGGCTGGTGGTCCAGCCGCTGCTCCTGACCCGGGCCTTCCACGCGAAGACCGACCTGCCCGGCGCCCTGCGCCGGGCGCCGGCCTCCCTCACGGTGCGCCAGGCCCGCGTCCTGGGACCGGATCCACTGCTGACCGCCGCACTGGAACGCCGGCTGTACGAGGCCGGGCTCGCCCCGGACGAACGCGCCACGACCGGTGTGGTCCTCGCGGCCGCGGGCAGCGGCGACCCCGAGGCGGCCGCCACCCTCGCCGGGATCGCCCGGCGGTGGCAGCACACCGGCGGCTGGCACTCCGTACGCTTCGCCTGCGCCTCCCACGGTCCCCGCACCGAGGACGCCGTACGGGCGCTGCGCGCCGGGGGCGCCCGGCGGATCGCGGTCGCCCCGTACGTCCTGGCGCCGGGAAGGCTCCCGGACCGGATCGCCGAGGGCGCCCGCGGCGCGGGGGCGGACGTGCTGGGCGCGGTGCTCGGCGCCGCACCGGAACTGGTCCGCCTCGTCCTGCTCCGGTACGACGCGGCCGTCCGCGTCCCGGCCCTGACGGGCTGACCGGGGCCGTTCCCGGCCCGCCCGGTCCCTCACGGGCGCAGACCGCGCCGGCGCAGCATCCGGCGCTCCAGCGGGCCGAAGACCAGCAGGTCGACGACGACGCCGACCAGCAGGATCAGCACGATGGCGAGGAAGATCCGCGCCATGTCGGAGGTCTCGCGCCCCGACTCCAGCAACTGGCCCAGGCCCAGGCCCAGGTCGGGGGAGCTGGCGATGATCTCGGCGGCCATCAGGGAGCGCCAGGAGAAGGCCCAGCCCTGCTTGAGGCCGGCGAGGTAGCCGGGCAGCGCGGCGGGCATGACCACGTGCCGGGCGCCGCTCAGACCGGTGGCGCCCAGGGAGCGGCCGGCCCGCAGGAACAGCGGCGGGACCTGGTCGATGCCGGAGACGAGGCCACCGGCGATGGAGGGGGTGGCGCCGAGCAGGATCACGGCGTACATCATCGAGTCGTCCAGGCCCAGCCACAGGACCGCCGGGGGGACCCAGGCGACCGAGGGCAGGGACTGCAGGCCCTGGAGGACGGGTCCGATCGCGGCGCGCACGAACCTCACGCGGGCGACGAGCAGGCCGAGCGGGGTGCCGATGGCCAGGGCCAGCAGGAAGCCCGACAGGCCGCGCCAGACGCTGGTCCACACGACGTCGAGGAGGGTGCCCCTGAACCAGAGGTCGGTCAGGCTGTGCCAGACGGCGGAGGGCGGCGGGAGCATGTAGTCGTCGGCGACCCGGGCCCAGGTGAGCCCCTGCCACACCGTCAGCACCAGGGCGACGGCCACGGCGGGCGGCAGTGCCTTGCCCCACAGCATCCGGCGCAGGGAGGTGCGGGCGCCCTGGCGGGTGTCGAGGGCGTCGAGTCCGGCCAGCTCGTTGGAGGCGGCGGGAAACTCCCGGGACGGTCGGGGCCCCGGGGGCCTGAGGTCAGTGCTGGCCATGGCGGCGGATCTCCCCACGCAGGTGTTCGGTGATCTCGACGGACAGCTCCGCGACGTCCGCGTCCTCGATGCGGCGGGGCTGCGGGATGTCCACGCTCCATTCGCGGGCCACGCGGCCGGGCCGGGAGGAGAGCAGGACGACGCGCTCGGCGAGGCGGACGGCCTCGCGGACGTTGTGCGTGACGAAGAGGACGGACAGACCCCCCGCGGCGGAGCCGCTCATGTTCGCTTCGGCCCAGATGCGGGTGAGTTCGCCGTGCAGGACGTCGCGGGTGATGGCGTCGAGGGCCGCGAAGGGCTCGTCCATCAGCAGCAGCCGGCTGTCCTGGGCCAGTGCCCGGGCCAGGGCCACGCGCTGGCGCATGCCGCCGGACAGTTCGTGGACGCGCTTGCCGTACGCCCCACCGAGCCGGACCAGCTCCAGCAGCCGTTCGGCCTCCGGCCTGCGGTCGTTCTTGGGCACCCCGCGCAGGCGCAGGGCGAGTTCGATGTTCCTGCCCGCGGTGAGCCACGGGAAGAGGGCGTGCTCCTGGAACATCAGGGCCGGGCGGCCCTCGGTGGCGACGGTCCCGGCGGTCGGGGTGTCCAGTCCCGCGACCAGGTTGAGCAGGGTGGACTTGCCGCAGCCGGAGGCGCCGAGGAGGGTGACGAACTCTCCGGGAGCGACGTCGAGGCTGATGTCGTCCAGCACGGGCTGGGGGCCGGCCGGGCCGGGAAAGGACTTGGAGACGTGCTCGATGCGGACGGCCCGTGCGAGGGCCGTGGTGTGCTCCGCGTTGATCAGGGCGGTCGCCATCGCGGTCAGCTCCGTTGGTCGTCGGTGCCCGGACCCGGCGGGGTGACGGGGGGTCTGTGCAGGGAACCGAGGACCTTGTCGAGCGGCCCGAGGTCGTAGATGCCGGTCAGGTCGGGCCGCTCCAGCAGGCCCGCGGCGACGGCGTGGTCGGCCTGGGCCCGCAGGGTGGCGGCCAGCGGGTCGTCGGTGACGACGATGCCCGGCCAGGCCCGGTCGATGACCTCGGGCTCCAGCTCCTTGCCGCTGAGCGTCTTCAGGGCGGCGTTGGCGGAGGCCTTGGCCTCGTCCCGGTGGGCGTTGATCCACTCGTTGGTCCTCACCGTGCCCCGGAGCACGGCCTCCACCACGTCCGCGTGCTCCTTGAGGAACTCCTGCGACACGACGACGTTCGTGATCACGAACTTCCGGTCGGGCCACAGGTCGCTCTCGTCGAGGAGGACGCTCGCGCCCTCGGCGACCAGCTTGGACGCGGTCGGCTCGGGCACCCAGGCGCCGTCGACGGAACCGGACCGGTAGGCGTCGGGGGTGATGGTGTTGTTGGTGCGGACGACGGACACGTCGCCCTTCCCGCTGGCCGCGTCGACCTTCCAGCCGCGCGTGGCGGCCCAGTTGAGGAAGGCCACGTCCTGGGTGTTGCCGAGCTGCGGGGTGGCGATCCTCTTGCCCTTGAGGTCGTCGAGGGTCTTGATCCTCTCCGGGTTGACGACGAGCTTGACCCCGCCGGAGGCGGAGCCGGAGATGATCCGCAGGTTGCGGCCCTTGGACTTCACGTAGCCGTTGACGGCGGGCGAGGGACCGATGAAGGCGATGTCGACGGAGCCGGCGTTGAGGGCCTCGATCTCGGCCGGGCCGGCGTTGAAGGTGGTGGTCTTCAGGGCGGTCCCGCCCAGTTCCCGCTGGATCAGCCCTTCCCGTACGCCGACCAGGGCGGTGGCGTGGGTCAGGTTCGGGAAGTAGCCGAGGGTCACGGAGCCCGCCGAGAGCCTCGCGCCCGTCCCGCCCGCGGGGGCCTGGGCGGCGGCGGGTACCTGGTCGGCCCGGGAGCCGTAGCCGCAGGAGGTGAGGGCGGCGAGCAGCAGGAGGAGGGCCGCGGCGCGGCGGGCGCGGCGGGCGCGGAACATGCTCAGAGGCTCCATTCGTGATCCGTGAAGGCGTCGCCGGCCATGCCCGCGGTCAGGGTGGTGCCGTCGGCCGGGTCGATGAGGAGGAACGAGCCGGTGCGGCGGGAGTCGGCGTACGCGTCGAGGGCGAGCGGCTCGGCGGTGCGGACGACGACGCGGCCGATGTCGTTGGCCACCAGCCGGCCGGGGGCCGGGTGCTGGGAGAGGTCGTCGAGGGTCAGCCGCGAGGGGATCTCCTTGACGATCGCCTTGACCGTGCGGGTGGTGTGCTTGAGCAGGACGCGCTGGCCGACCGTGAGTGGCCGGTCGGCGACGTGGCAGACGGTCGCGACGACGTCCTGCGTGGTGGTGGGGGCGAGGGCGGTGGGGGCGATCAGGTCGCCGCGCGAGATGTCGACGTCGTCCCCCAGCCGGAGCGTGACGGACTGCGGCGCCCAGGCGGTGTCGACGGCCGTGCCGAGGGCGTCGATGCCCTCGATGGTGCTGGTGCGGCCGGAGGGCAGGACGGTGACGGCCTCGCCCACGCGCAGGACGCCGGAGGCGATCTGGCCCGCGTAGCCCCGGTAGTCGGGGTGGGCGGCGGTCTGCGGGCGGATCACGTACTGGACGGGGAAGCGGGCGTGGGCGGCGGTGGACTCGTCGGTGACGGGGACGGTTTCCAGGTGTTCGAGGACGGTGGGGCCGCCGTACCAGGTCATGTGCGCGGACGGTTCGACGACGTTGTCGCCTGCCAGGGCCGAGATCGGGATGGCGGTGACGTCGAGGATTCCCAGCTCGCAGGCGTAGGCGGTGAACGCTTCGGCGATCTCCGCGAAGACCGTTTCCCGGTAGTCGACGAGGTCCATCTTGTTGACGGCGAGGACCACGTGGGGGACGCGGAGCAGGGCGGCGACGGCCGCGTGGCGGCGGGTCTGTTCGATGACGCCGTTGCGGGCGTCGACGAGGACCACGGCCAGGTCGGCGGTGGAGGCGCCGGTGACCATGTTGCGGGTGTACTGCACGTGCCCG
>NZ_JBGWAB010000241.1:0-5826 GCF_041862025.1 Streptomyces sp. AB3(2024) | reverse complement strand
CCGGAGCCGGAGCGTGCCGCGTGAGTGCCACCGGGTCCCGTACGCCGTCCTGGGCGGACCGCCGCGCGGGCGCCGGGCCCCGGCCCGCGCCCGGCACCGTCGGGCGGGCGCTGCTCGTCGCCTTCGGCGTGGCCGCCGCCGTCGACCTCGGAGCGCTGCTGGCCGGCTGGCACCTCGGGCACGTGATCGCCAAGCCGCTGCTGATGCCGCTGCTGGTGGCCCACGTCATCACCCGCCGCGCCCCCCGCCTGCTGATCGCCGCCCTGCTGTTCGGCTGGGGCGGCGACCTCGCCCTGCTCTTCGACGCCGAGCCCGCCTTCCTCGTCGGCATGGGCTCCTTCGCCGCCGGGCACGTCTGCTACCTCGTGCTCTTCGGCCGCGGCCGGACGGGCCCCGCACTCGGGGGCGCGTACGTCCTCGCGCTCGTCGGGACCGTCGCGCTGCTCTGGGGGGACCTGCCGGCCGGCCTGCGCGTCCCCGTCGCCGGGTACAGCCTGCTGCTCACCGCCATGGCCTACCGCTCCAGCGCTCCCGGCCGTACGGCCGGCATCGGCGGCGCGCTGTTCCTGCTCTCCGACACGCTCATCGCGACCGGCGTCGCCGAGTGGCCCCAGCCTCCCCGCCCCGACTTCTGGATCATGGCCACCTATCTGGCGGCCCAGTACCTGCTGGCCGTGGGCTCGATCACGCCGGCGCAGGCGTACCGTAGGGAGGTCATACAAGACTCAACCAACTGATCCGGAGGGCTGCACCACCATGCGCGCCACCGTCATCCACGCCCCGCACGACATCCGCGTGGAGGAGGTGCCCGACGCTGCGATCCAGCGCCCCGAGGACGCCGTCGTCCGCGTTCTGCGTGCCTGCATCTGCGGCAGCGACCTCTGGGCCTACCGGGGCGAGGCCGAGCGCCAGCCCGGCCAGCGGATCGGGCACGAGTTCCTCGGCATCGTCGAGGAGACCGGCTCCGCCGTCTCCGGCCTGCGCGCCGGGGACCTGGTCGTGGCCCCCTTCATGTGGTCCGACGGCACCTGTGACTACTGCTCCGAGGGCCTGTACACCTCCTGCGTGCACGGCGGCTTCTGGGGCTCGGTCGGCCATGACGGCGGCCAGGGCGAGGCCGTCCGCGTCCCGCACGCCGAGGGCACCCTGGTGAAGCTGCCGGCCGATGCCGTCTCCGACGACCACCTGCTGACCGGCCTGCTGGCGCTCTCCGACGTCATGGGCACCGGCCACCACGCCGCCCTGGGCGCGGGGGTCCGCAAGGGCTCCACCGTCGCCGTGGTCGGCGACGGCGCCGTCGGGCTGTGCGGTGTCCTGGCCGCCAAGCGGCTCGGCGCCGAGCGGATCATCGCCCTCGGCCGGCACACCGTCCGCACCGACATAGCCCGGCTCTTCGGCGCCACCGACGTGGTCGCCGAGCGCGGCGAGGCCGCCGAGGCGGCCGTCCGCGAGCTGACCGGCGGGCAGGGCGCGCACGCCGTCATCGAGGCGGTCGGCACCGAGCAGTCCATGCGGACCGCGGTGAACATCACCCGCGACGGCGGCGCCGTCGGCTACGTCGGCGTGCCGCACGGCAGCGGCACCGGCCTCGACCTCGGGGTGATGTTCGACCGCAACATCTCCCTGCGCGGCGGTGTGGCGCCGGTCCGCGCCTACA
Source organism: Streptomyces sp. AB3(2024) (assembly GCF_041862025.1). Lineage (NCBI taxonomy): Bacteria > Bacillati > Actinomycetota > Actinomycetes > Kitasatosporales > Streptomycetaceae > Streptomyces > Streptomyces sp. AB3(2024). The sequence continues at coordinate 4,169 of NZ_JBGWAB010000241.1, read as the reverse complement.
TCCCGGAGCTGCTGGAGGACGTGCTGAGCGGGGCCATCGACCCGGCGCCGGTCTTCGACCGCGCCGTGTCCCTGGACGAGGTCCCGGACGGCTACCGCGCGATGGACGACCGCAGCGCCCTCAAGGTCCTGATCAAGCCCTGATCACGCCCTGACTCGGAGCTGAGGGCGGGCCGGACGGGGGAGCACCCCGTCCGGCCCGCCCGCGGCCGCCGCTACTTGACGGCCTTGAGCGCGTCGACCACGCCCGCGCCGTAGTAGCCGGTCTGGCCCCACTTGGCCTTGCAGGTGGCGGCGTCGATCAGGTTGCCGGTGCCGTCGTAGATCTTGTCCGGGCAGGCCGTCTTCGTGGCCTGGCCCTTGAGCATCGCCTGTATCTGCGCGGGCGTGGCCCACGGGTGCGCGCTCTTGATCAGGGCCGCGACGCCCGCGACGTGCGGCGTGGCCATCGAGGTGCCCTGCTTGTAGCCGTAGCCGCCGCCCGGCAGGGTGGACAGCACCCGGCCGTTGGCGTCGGGGGTGGCCGGGATCTGCCACTTGTCGCCGCCGGGGGCGGCGACGTCGACGACGCCGAGACCGTAGCTGGAGTAGTACGAGCGCAGGCCCTTGTCGCCGGTCGCGCTGACCGTGACCACGCCGGGCAGCTGCGCGGGCAGGTCCAGGCAGACCTTCGGGTCGATGGTGCGGGGCCCGGGGGTGGCGTCGTCCGGGCTGGTGTCGTCGAGGATCGAGTCGGCGGCCAGGTCGAAGTTCTCGTTGCCCGCCGCGGCCACGTTGAGGACGCCCTTGCGCTCCGCGTACCTGGTGGCCCGGGTGAGGGACTCCACCAGCGCCTTCTGGTCGTCGTCCGTCTTGCAGTTGAACATCCACGGGTCGACGTAGTAGCTGTTGTTCGTCACCTCGATCCCCTTCTCGGCGGCGAACATGAAGCCGCACACGACCGCCTCGGTGAAGAACAGGCTGGTCCCGGGCTCGCTCACCTTGATGCCGGCGACCTTCACGCCCGGCGCGACGCCGCTGACGCCGATGCCGTTGCGCGGGGCGGCGATGGTGCCCGCCACGTGCGTGCCGTGGTCACTGCCGTCGGGGTACGGGCGCCAGGCGCCGTCCGTGGTGTCCGCGACGCCGCCCACGCAGTTGGCGGACTGGCTCTTGGAGAAGTTGGCGGCCAGATCGGGGTGGGTGTCGTCGACACCCGTGTCGATGACGCCCACGGTGACGTCCGGGCTGCCATCGTTGATCTTGTGAGCCTGGTCGGCCTTGATCGCGCGCAGGTCCCACTGGTTGGACTCCAGGGGCTCCTGACCCGGCTCGGCCTGTGCGGCGGCCTTGGCGGCGTCCGCCGCGCTCAGCTTCTGGGTCGTACCCTCCTCGGTGGTCTGCACCGTCTGGAGGGGGGCCGTCCGGGTGGCGCCCACCGACACGAAGAGGCTGCGCTGGGCGCGCAGCTGCTTGGCGAAGTCGGGGTTCTGGGAGTGTGCGACGACGACGCCGATCTGCTCATACGACGTCACCACCGTTCCACCGGCCTGCTCGACGGCCTTCTTGGCCTGCTTGACCGTCCCGTACGCGGTCAGGTTCGCCACGTACGACAGCTTCGGGCCGGTGGTGGAGGCGGGCTTCGCGGCCGCGGCCGGGCCCGCCGTGTCGCTCAGCGGTGCGGCCGAGGCCGCGACCGAGGGCAGGAAGGCGAGCGAGGCGGTGAGCGCCAGGCCGACCGGAACGGCGAGTGCTCGCCGGCGGCCGTGTCCCAGATGAGCCATGGGTTCTCCACATCATCCGTGAAAAAACCGTCCGCACGCGGTCGCGTCAGACGGGTACATGACACGCGAACCTAGCGTTGACGTTCCCTTCCGCGCCATCAGTTCGAGGAATCAGTTTTCAAAGAATCCGCGGGTGTTGAACCGTCGCGACACGCCGGCCGTGCCGTTGACAGGGGGGATCAGCACCACCGTCCCCCCACACGGAGGTTGTTTTGTCCGTCGTCCCCACCGCACCCGCGTCACAAGGAGAACCCCCCGTGACCACCGAAGCAGCGCCGCCCCACGGCGGCGCGGGACCGGCCCCGGCCCACCCCTCGGCAGAAGAGTTCACGCGCGTCCAGCAGAGCCCCGAATTCGCCGAACTGCGCAGCTCCTACCGGTCCTTCGCCTTCCCGCTGACCGTGGCCTTCATCGCCTGGTACCTGCTCTACGTGCTGCTGTCCAACTACGCGGGCGGCTTCATGGGGACCAAGCTCTTCGGCAACATCAACGTCGCCCTCGTCCTCGGCCTCGCCCAGTTCGCGACGACCTTCCTGATCGCCTGGCTGTATTCGCGGCACGCCGCCGCGAAGCTCGACCCCAAGGCCCGGGCCATCAAGCAGGAGATGGAGGCCGGGGCATGAGCGCCGTCCCGCAGCTGGCCGCACAGCTGACACCGCAGGTGACCCCGCGGCTCACCCTCGCCGCGGGCGCGAGCGAGCACCGCCCGCTGATCATCACCCTGTTCGGCCTGTTCGTCGTCGCGACCCTCGTCATCACCGTCTGGGCCGGCCGCCAGACCAAGGACGCCGCCGACTTCTACGCGGGCGGCCGCCAGTTCACCGGCTTCCAGAACGGCCTGGCCATCTCCGGCGACTACATGTCCGCCGCGTCCTTCCTGGGCATCGCCGGAGCCATCGCCCTCTTCGGCTACGACGGCTTCCTCTACTCCATCGGCTTCCTCGTCGCCTGGCTGGTGGCCCTGCTCCTGGTCGCCGAGCCGCTGCGCAACTCCGGCCGCTACACGATGGGCGACGTCCTCGCGTACCGGATGCGCCAGCGGCCCGTCCGCACCGCCGCCGGCACCTCCACCATCGTGGTCTCGATCTTCTACCTGCTCGCCCAGATGGCCGGCGCGGGCGTCCTCGTCTCGCTGCTCCTGGGCATCACCAGCGACGGCGGCAAGGTCGCCGTGGTCGCCCTGGTCGGCCTGCTGATGATCGTCTACGTGACCGTCGGCGGCATGAAGGGGACCACCTGGGTCCAGATGGTCAAGGCGGTGCTGCTCATCGCGGGCGCCCTGCTGATCACCTTCCTCGTGCTGCTGAAGTTCGACTTCAACATCTCCGCCCTGCTCGGCCAGGCCGCCGAGAACAGCGGCCAGGGATCGAAGTTCCTGGAGCCCGGCCTCAAGTACGGCAAGGACGGGCTCACCAAGCTCGACTTCATCTCGCTGGGCCTGGCCCTGGTCCTCGGCACCGCCGGCTTGCCGCACATCCTGATCCGCTTCTACACCGTCCCCACGGCCAAGGCCGCCCGCAAGTCCGTGAACTGGGCCATCGGCATCATCGGCGCCTTCTACCTGATGACCATCGCCCTCGGCTTCGGCGCCGCCGCCCTCCTCAACCGGGCCGACATCCTGGCCTCCAACAAGGCCGGCAACACCGCCGCCCCGCTGCTCGCCCAGGAGATCGGCGGCGGCGCCGGATCCACCGGCGGCGCGGTCCTGCTCGCGGTGATCTCCGCCGTCGCCTTCGCCACCATCCTCGCGGTGGTCGCCGGCCTCACCCTGGCCTCGTCCTCGTCCTTCGCGCACGACATCTACGTCAACGTCATCCGCAAGGGCCGGGCCACCGAGAAGGAGGAGATGCGCGCCGCCCGCTGGTCCACCGTGGTCATCGGCGCCGTCGCCATCGCCCTCGGGGCCCTCGCCCGCGACATGAACGTCGCCGGCCTGGTCGCGCTCGCCTTCGCGGTCGCCGCCTCCGCCAACCTCCCGACCATCCTCTACAGCCTCTTCTGGAAGCGCTTCACCACCCAGGGCGCGCTGTGGTCCATCTACGGCGGCCTGATCTCGGCGGTCGGCTTGGTGCTCTTCTCGCCGGTCGTCTCCGGCAAGCCCACCTCGATGTTCAAGGACGCCGACTTCTACTGGTTCCCCCTGGAGAACCCCGGGATCATCTCCATCCCCCTCGGCTTCCTCCTCGGCTGGCTGGGAACCGTACTGTCCAAGGAAGAGGCGGACCCCCGGAAGTTCGCCGAACTGGAAGTCCGCTCCCTCACCGGAACAGGGGCTCACTGAGATCCACCGAACACCCAGCGTGGCCCCGGCGGTGTTCCGTAGGACCCGGCCACCGCCCCTCACGGTGAGTTGGGCCACCCTCCCGGGTACAAACGTGGGGGAGTGTTCGGAAGAGGGCCGTGGTGG
>NZ_JBGWAB010000240.1:0-5947 GCF_041862025.1 Streptomyces sp. AB3(2024) | reverse complement strand
GGGGGGGGGGGGGGGGGGGGGGGCCGGGGGGCCCCCGCCCCGGGGCACCCGCCCCCTTTTCTTGCATCGGGCCCCCCGCACGGGGCCCGCGTCGGGGGCTGCCTCAGGCGATGCCGGGCAGGCTGAGGTCCCACAGCCGGCCGGGCAGGTCGCGGCGTCGTTTGACCTTCAGCTTGCGGTAGATCCGGGTCAGGTGCTGTTCGACCGTGGAGACGGTGACGTAGAGCTTCGTGGCGATCTCGCGGTTGGTGTGGCCGCGCGCCGCCAGCAGCGCCACCCGGGCCTCGGCCTCGGACAGCACCTCGGCCTCCTTAGGCGGTTCCGCCTCGCGCCCGGCCACCACGGGAGCGCTCTCTCCGTCGCCCCGGCCGGGGGTGAACTCCTGGCACAGCGGCTGCGCCCCGCAGGACTTGGCGACGTGCCAGGCCTTGCGTACGAGCATCCGGGCCCGGTTGAAGTCGCCGGCGGCGCGGTAGGCGCTGCCCAGCTCGCCGAGGGTCCGGGCCAGCTGGAGCCGGTCCTCGCCCTGCTCCAGGGCGTCCACGGCCTCGGTGAGCCGCTTCAGCCGGTAGGCGAGGTCGCCGCTGGTGCGGGCCAGCGCGAAGAGCAGGGCCCCGCGCGGCCTGCCGCCGGCCGGAACCGCCTCGCTTCGGCGCTGCTGCTCCACGTACTCCCGGGCACGCGGCACGTTGCCGATGGCCAGCCACGCCTCGGCGGCGTCCAGCCGCCACGGCGCCGGTTCGGCGGCCTCCATGTTCCAGGCCTGCATGAGTTCCCCGCAGGTGAGGAAGTCGCGCAGGGCGGCGTGGTAGCGGCCGGTGGCGAGGTGGCAGCGGCCCCGGGCGCGCAGGTAGTGCAGGCCGAGCCGGGTCTCCAGCATGGTCTCGGGCACGGGCTGTTCGAGCAGGCTCATGGCCTCGTCGATGTTGCCCATCTGGGTCTCGGCCTCGATGAGGACGCCCAGCGGCAGGGCGACGCCCACGCCCCAGCACTGCACGGAGATCAGGGACATGGACTGGCGGGCCTGGGCGGCCGCACCCGGCAGATCGCCCTGGCGCAGGAAAACCTCGGCGCGCACCGCGCCGAGCGCCGCCTGCCAGGTCGGCGCGTTGTGGGCGGAGCACTCGCCGAGCAGCCGGTCGATCCAGGTCAGGGCCAGGTCCAGGCGGCCGGCGTAGACGAGGGTCAGGACGGCGAGGACGAGGGGGGTCAGGGTGCGGTCGCTGAGGTGGTAGCGCTGCAGGACCCGGGTGGCCTCGGCGACGGCGGCTTCGCCGTGGCCGCCGCGCAGCGCGGTCCGCATGGCCTCGGCGGCCGGTACGTGGGCGTCGTCGGGCATCTCGTGGGCGGCGGTTCCGGCGAGGCGGCCGGTGGCCGGGGTACGGGTCGGGCCGGGGACGGCGGCGTCCGCGGGCTCGGCGGTGGCGAAGACGTCCCGTACCGGGGGGCTGATGACGCAGAGCCAGTCCTGGGCGGCGGCGAGCGTACCGGGTTCGTAGGCGGAGGGGTGGCCGCTCTCGCGCGCCTGGTCGGCGTCGCTCTGCAGGCGGCGTATCTCCTCGGCGGCCTGCCGGGCCTCGCCCATCCAGGCCAGGCAGGACACGGCGTGCAGGAGGTCGCGGTCGGTGAGCCGGCCGGCGCAGAACTCGCGGGACAGCTGGCGCAGGTGGCTTTCGGCGGCGACCGGGCTGCTGCGCCAGACGATGCTGACCAGGCGGGACTTCAGGGCGGTGTGCAGGGAGCCCTCGGGGCAGGAGTCGACGGCCAGCTGCCCGCAGCTGAGGGCAAGTTCGGGGTCGCCCTCGACGAGGGCGTATTCGGCGGCGTCCTGCAGGACGGGGATCGCCCAGTCCTCGACGGGCTTGCGGGCGGCCAGCAGGTGGCGGGCCACGTCGAGGGCGGCGGCGCCTTCCTGGTGCAGCAGCCGCGCGGCGCGCTGGTGGAGGGCGGACAGCGCTCCGGGCGGGGTCGCGGTGAGGACGGCGCTGCGGGTCGCGGCCTCGCGGAAGGCGCCGTCGCGCAGGATCCCGCAGCGTCCCAGGTCCTGGAGGGCCAGTTCGGCGGTCTTGACGTGTACGTCGGTGATGCGGCTGAGGAGGACGGGCGGGCAGGCGTCGCCGAGGACGGCGATACCCCGGGCGACGGCCGGCATCTCGGGGTCGCCGCGGTGGAGGCAGTCCAGGACGGCGCGTTCGAAGGTCTCGGCGGGGCGCAGTGGCTGGAACGGCTCGCTGTCGCCGAGGGCGGCCAGGCCGTCCTCCAGCAGTGCCTTGACCAGCAGCGGGTTGCCGCCGGTGGCCTGCTGGCAGTCGGCGGCGAGGCGCTGTGCGGCGGCGCCGGTGAAGTGGCCGGCGAGCAGGCGGCCGGTGCCTTCAGTGCTGAGCAGGGGGAGCCGCAGGGTGGTGCAGTTGGGCTGGCGCTTGAGTTCGGCGTGGAAGTCGAGTTGGGCGGGCAGCAGGCGGACGGCCTCGGTGAGGACGATCAGGACGCCGGCCTGGCGGACCCTGCGGGCCAGGCAGAGCAGGAAGGCGCGGGAGAGTTCGTCGCCGTGGTGGACGTCGTCGACGGCGATGACGACGGTGCGGTCCCGGGCGATCCGCAGGAGCGAGGCGCAGACGTGGGGCAGTACGCGCATGCCCGACTCGACGGCGCTCGCGGCGTCTTCGCCGTCCGTCGCGCGGTCGCTGACCGCGTCGAGCAGGGCGGTGGCCTCGGCGTGGACTGCGGGGTCCAGGGGGGCGGCGCTGTCGAGGATGCGGCGCAGGATGCCGAAGGGGAGGTAGCGCTCGGCGCGGGAGCCGGCTGCTTCGAGGACCAAGGCCCCTTCGGACAGGGCGTGTTCGGTGAAGCATTCGAGCAGGCTCGTTTTACCGCCGGCGATGGCTCCGCTGATGACGGCGACGCGTCCGCGGCCCCGGCGGGCGCTGTCGAGCAGGTCGCCCAGCGTCTCCCACTCGTGCTCGCGCTCGACCAGCCTTGCCTCCACGCTGTTCCCTTCCCCCGGCTTGCCTGAGCCTGCCCTGCACTGCACTGCTTCGTGCCTCCTCGCGCCCCCGCCGGGCGGGCGGGGTGGTTCGGGGTGGCCCGGGGCGGGCCGGCTCCCCTCCGTGCGGGGAGGGGTGCCGGGCGCGCCTCGGGTCCCGTTCGTCCGTTCAGCGCCGGGCGCGCCGTCAGTCGTGCGGCTCCCCACCCGGTGTGCGGTTCAGCCCCTAGGGGTGGCGACCGCTGCGAGCTCGTCAGAAACGATCTTCAAGATACGTGCCTGATGCCGGGCGAGAAAGAAATGTCCGCCGGGAAAACGGTGGATGGCGAATTCACCGCGGGTGTGCGCTTCCCAGGCTTCCGCTTCTTCACCGCTGGTGCGGGGGTCGGACTCGCCGGTCAGCACGGTGATCGGGGCGCCGATCGTTTCGTCGGCCGCGGCCCGGTAGTTCTCGATCGCCGTGTAGTCGCTGCGAATGGCGGGGAGCACCATGCGCAGAATCTCCTCGTCGCCGAGAATGGCGGCGTCGGTCCCGCTGAGTTCGCGCATTTCGGCGACGATGCCGTCATCGTCGCGCAGGTGCACGGATTCATGGCGGAAACTCGACGGTGAGCGCCGGCCGGACGCGAAGACGCGGACGGGGTGGACGCCGTGGTCACGCTCCAGGCGGCGGGTCACCTCGAAGGCGAGGACGGCGCCCATGCTGTGGCCGAAAAACGCCAGGGGCTTGTCCGTCCAGGGCAGAAGTGCACTGGTCAGGGCGTCGGCGTAGGCGCCGATGTCGGTGATCCCGGGCTCGTGCCGGCGGTCCTGGCGTCCGGGGTACTGGACGCTGACGACGTCCAGCCCGGGGGCCAGGGCCTGGGACATGGGGAAGTAGAAGGAGGCGGATCCGCCGGCGTGCGGGAGGCAGACCAGTCGGATCGGGCTTTCGTCCGCCGCGTGATAGCGGCGGATCCAGCCATCGGCATTACGGTTGTCGATCAAGGGATGAAAACTCCGTGTTCCAGTCCGGAGCAGCACACGGGCTCGGCAATCCGGGCCCATTTGCGACTTCCGCACACGCGTTCCGTTGCCCTATGTCTAGCAGAGCGCCAATCCTGCCAGTACCCCTAGGCTGGAACCCCTATAGCGGCCGGAAATCGCCTGCGGGCCCGACGGCTGGCCGAAACCGTACGCAATTCAACTGTTGAAAGCAGCGGGTATCTCCTGGCCAAGCGGGTATCTCCTGGCCAGAGGGGTGGCGGAGGCCCGGTGGAGGGGGTGCTCGCAGCCGCGGTTCCTGGGTAGGGCCCCGGCATGACTGACGTACAGCGCGGCAAGGGGTACACCCGCGACAGCCGCTACATCGCCACCCGGATCACCGCCGACGGACGCGACGGCTTCCCTGTGGAGGCCGGTCGCTACCGCCTCGCGGTGAGCCGCGCCTGCCCCTGGGCCCACCGCGCGGTGATCATCCGCCGGCTCCTCGGGCTGGAGGAGGCCCTGCCCATGGCCGTGGCCGGCCCCACGCACGACGCCCGCAGCTGGACCTTCGACCTCGACCCGGGCGGCCGCGACCCGGTGCTCGGCATAGAACGGCTCCAGGAGGCATACCTCGCCCGCGACCCCGACTACGACCGGGGCATCACCGTGCCGGCGATCGTGGACGTGCCGACCGGCCGGGTGGTCACCAACGACTACGCGCAGATCACCTTCGACATGATGCTGGAGTGGACGGCGCACCACCGCCCCGGCGCACCGGATTTGTACCCGGCGGCGCTGCGGCCGGAAATCGACGCCATCGGCGGGGAGATCTACACGGACGTCAACGACGGCGTCTACCGCACCGGGTTCGCCAAGTCCCAGGAGTCCTACGGCGCGGCGTACGAGCGTCTCTTCGCGCGCCTCGACCGGCTCTCCGAGCGGCTGGAACACTCCCGCTACCTCGTCGGCGAGACGATCACCGAGGCGGACGTCCGGCTGTTCACCTCGCTCGTGCGCTTCGACGCGGTCTACCACGGCCACTTCAAGTGCAACCGGCAGAAGCTCGCGGAGATGCCGGTGCTGTGGGCCTACGCCCGGGACCTGTTCCAGACGCCGGGCTTCGGGGACACGGTCGACTTCGACCACATCAAGAAGCACTTCTACCTCGTCCACAGCCACATCAACCCGTCCGGGATCGTTCCCGACGGCCCCGACCCGTCGGGCTGGCTCGAACCGCACGGCCGGGCGGCGCTGGGCGGACGCCCCTTCGGGGACGGCACCCCGCCCGCACCCCCCTCCCCCGCCGAGGCCGTCCCGCCCGGAAATTGACCGGCCCGTGTCGGTGGTGGATGCGAGGATCGGCGCGGCGCCGGGCATCCGGCCGCACTGGAGGGGGACGGGCATGGACAGCCGGAACACGTACGCATGGCCACGGGAAGCGACCGGCGGGGACGCCACGACGCTGGAGCGGTGGCTGGCCGGCCACGGCTGGGAGGTCGACCCGACCGTCTTCATGGCGGGTGCGCGCGGCCCGGCGGTCCAGATCCGGCGGATCGGCGCGGCCTGGCAGGACGGTGAGCCCGGCCTGCTGGTCCTGCCCGGTGAAACGGTGGAGTTCGACGGGGCCCGGATGCGCACCGCGCGCGGCCCGGTACCCGCGGCGGCCGTAGCCCCGTAGCCCGCGGCGCGCCGACCGGCCGCACTGCGCGCCGGTCGGTCGCGGGCCCCGCCCGGGGGGCACGCCGTGCCCCCGTGGCGGACGGTCAGCCGTTGAGTGCCGGGATGACGTGCCGTCCGGCCTCCCCAAGCCGGGCGAGGGTGTTTGGACCCTCGCCGAGCCGGGCGAGGGTGTTGGGGGCCCGGCCCGCGACCCGCATCGCGGAGTCGCCGCGGCCGATGCCGCAGACGGTGCGGTTGCCGTACATGTCGTTGAGGGTGGCGAAGGTGGAGGCGGTGACCTCCCAGGTGCGGGTGCCCGGGTTGGTGACCATCGGACCG
>NZ_JBGWAB010000239.1:0-5991 GCF_041862025.1 Streptomyces sp. AB3(2024) | reverse complement strand
GTCCCTTGGGCCGGAACATTCGGTCCTCCGGGTCCCGCGCCGGCCGGGCCGGCGCCGACCACGGTCCCGACGCGTCCGGGGGCGGCGTCCCCTCCGGGTCCCGCGCCGGCCGGTCCCGTGGCGGCCACGCTCCCGACGCGTCCCGCGGCGGCGTCCCCGCCGGACGCGGTGCCGGTCCCGGTGCGGCCGGCGCCGGGCCACGGGGTGCCTTCCCGAGGTCCGGCCGCACCGGGGAGCTGAGGCCGGGCGGGGACGGTGCGGGCAGCCGCGCCGGGCCTTGCCCCGGCCCGCCCTCCTCCCGGACCCCGGCGGCGCCTCACACCCGGTGGCCGTGACGGGGGAGACTGCGGGCATGCTCGATACCTCCGCACGGCTGCTGCGCCTGTTGTCCCTGTTGCAGGCCCACCGCGAATGGACCGGTGCCGATCTCGCCGGACGGCTCGGGGTCACGCCGCGCACCGTCCGGCGGGACGTCGACCGGCTGCGGGGGCTCGGCTACCCCGTGAACGCCAGTCCGGGCACCGGCGGCGGGTACCAGCTCGGGGCGGGGGCCGAGCTGCCGCCGCTGCTGCTGGACGACGACGAGGCCGTCGCGGTGGCGGTCGGGCTGCGGACGGCCGCCGGGAACGGCGTCGAGGGGATCGGGGAGGCCTCCGTACGGGCCCTGGCCAAGCTGGAGCAGGTACTGCCGGCACGGCTGCGCGGACGGGTGTCGGCGCTGAACGAGTTCACCGTGCCCATGCTGCGCGGGCCCGCGCGGGACACCGTCGACCCGGCGGTGCTGACGGAACTGGCGGCGGTGTGCCGGGACTCCGAGCGGCTGCGCTTCGGGTACCGCGACCACGGGGGCAACGTCAGCCGCCGCACGGTGGAGCCCCACCGGCTGGTCTGCAGCGAGCGGCGCTGGTACCTCGTCGCCTGGGACCGCGACCGCGAGGACTGGCGCACCTTCCGCGCGGACCGCATCGAGCCCCGCCCCCCGCACGGCCCGCGCTTCGTCCCGCGTCCGGCACCCGCCGAGGACCTCGCCGCGTACGTCTCGCGGGGCGTGGCGCAGGGTGCCTACGCGGCCCGGGCCGTGGTGCGGCTGCGGATGCCGGCCGAGGAGGCGGCGCGGATCATCGGGCCCTCCGACGGGGCGCTGGAGCCGCTCGACGGGCAGGGCTGCCTGCTGCGCACCGGGGCGGTGAGTCTGGACGTCCTGGTCATTCACCTCATGCTGCTCGGGTGCGAGTTCGAGGTGGTGGAGCCGCCCGAGCTGACCGAACGGATCCGCAGTGCGCGCGACCTTCTCGGCCGTGCTCTGGAGCCCGCGGAGGAGTGAGAGCGGAGCCGGGGGAACGCAAATGCCCGGATGGAATTCGAAGGCTCTCCGGCGGAAATGCGACCGGGTTCCGGGGCTGCTCCGGACGGGGGATGCGGAGAATGCCGGGCGGGACCCCGGCTGTCGACAACCCGTGACACAAGTGTGACCCGGTACGGAGGAACCTCTGGGCGTCCGGCTGACGCGCCGTGCATATCAACGGCGACGGCGGGCCGGTTCGGTGAACCGGCCCGCCGTCGTGGTGGTGCGGGGTGGGGGTGTGCGTACCGTCCCCGCGGCAGTGCGGATCAGCCGGCCGGGCGGGCCGAGGCCCCCCGGGCGGCGGCCCGTTCCGTGTGCGCCGGGCGGCGGCTGCCGGCCGGGGTGAGCGGGGTCCGCTCGGAGCGGATGACGTGCTGGCGGGCGGCCGGGTGGCCGGCGGGGCGCAGCGCCGGGGAGTGCCCGGCCGCCGCGCCGCCCGGCACGGGGACCGGGGCGGCCGTCTCCTCGTCGGAGCGCTTCGGCTGCCACTTGCCGCCCGCGGAGAGCAGCGGGGTGAGCGCGGCGGCGACCGGCTCGGAGAGCCTGCCGTCTTCCAGGCGGCGGCGCCACAGCTCGCGCAGCTCGAAGACGTAGGCCTCGGTGCGGGCGATGAGCGGCTCGAACCAGGGCAGCGCCAGCATGATCAGCAGACCCGCGAGCCAGCCCAGCAGGACGTCGCTCACCCAGTGGGTGCCGAGGTAGACGGTCGTGGCCCCGACGCTCAGCGAGACGACGGCGGAGAACACGGACAGCACCCGCCGGGTGACGGTGGTGGAGGCCAGATAGGCCAGGATCCCCCAGGTCACGACGGCGTTGGCGGTGTGGCCGGAAGGAAATATATCGCCGCCCGCGAAGAGCTCGGCGGAGCCGATCTGGGTGGCGTAGTGCGGACCGAGCCGGCCGAGGCCGAGCTTCACGGAGCCGACGGTGATGTTGAGCAGCAGCAGCGCGACGCCGAGGGTGATCAGCGGGCGGAGGGTGTGCTGGCGCCAGGAGCGCCACCCCAGCCAGGCCGCGACCATGACGGCGGTGGGTCCGCGCTGGCCGAGTACGACGAGGTAGTCGAGGAAGGCGTGCAGCTGCGGCCACTGCTCGTAGGGCCGGAAGAACATGATCTGCCAGTCCAGCCGGACGAGCCAGGACGTCGTCAGCACGGCCACGACGATCGCGAGGTAGCACGCGAGCAGGGCGGCGAGGAGCACGACGCGGTGCCGGCTCATCCGCGGTGTTTGCAGATGAGCCGGTCGCTCTGGTTCCCGGTCCAGCCGGGCGAACACCGGCTCCAGACGGGTCAGCATTTGGTCGGTACGCACTCAATCGACGTTACCGCGCGACGACGGGCGGCCCGGTCGAATCGCGGGCTTTGTGATGACCATGTGATGTGGAGTGCGTCTCACGCGGAACTTAATTGCCGCTATTCCGGCGCTTGTTGGAACTCCGCCGATTCAACTCCGGGACTGCTGCCCCGGTAATTATCCGCATACTTGCCTCGGATTTATTGCCCACATTCAATTCCTTTACGCAATCATGGATTGGAATGATCCATTCCGTGATCACGGAGGGCCCGAACCGTTCAGCCAGAACGCCCCGTACACCGCCGACGCCAGGGCCGCCGTCCCCAGCACCGCCACGGCCCGGCCGGTCCGCCACCGGGCCAGCGCCACCGCCACGGGCAGCAGCAGCGGGAACGCCGGCAGCAGCAGCCGCGGCTTGGACCCGAAGTACCCGGAGGCGCACAGGGCGAGGACCACCACGACCCCGGCGTACACGAGCAGCGCGGCGGGCTGCCGCTGCCGCACGCACAGCCGGTACAGCCACAGCACCAGCAGCACCCCGGCGATCAGGCCGAGCCCGGCCGCGAAGGCGGAGGACGCCAGACGTGCCCCGATGAAACGGGCGAAGGCCCAGCCCCCGTCGAAGCCGTTGCCCCAGCCCGCCTGCACGTCCAGGTACCCCAGCAGCCCGCCGCCGGTCCGCCGCCCCACCCACAGCACGTACGCGGCCGCGCCCAGCGGAGCCAGCAGCACTCCGGCCGCCGTCCGCCACGAACGCTCCCCGCGCCGCCACGCCAGGGCCGCGGCCGCCCACACCGCCGCGACCACGGCCGCGCCGACCGGCCGGGTCAGCCCCGCGCCGGCCGCGAGCAGGCCCGCCGTGACCCAGCGCCCGCGCAGGACCGCGTACAGGGCCCAGGCCGCCAGGGCGGTGAACAGCGACTCGCTGTACGCCATGGACTGCACGATCCCGACCGGCAGCGCCGCCCACAGCGCGGCCGCCAGCACTCCGGCGCGGCGCCCGTACAGCAGGTCCGCGACGGCGAAGATCCCCCACGCGGCGGCGAGCCCCGCCACCGCCGAGACCACCAGGCCCGCGGAACCGTACGAGAGCCCGGTGGGCGCCGCCAGCAGCCGCTCCAGCCACGGCAGCAACGGGAAGAAGGCCAGGCTGGAATGGACGGCCCCGTTCGGCAGGACCACCTCGTATCCGTACCCGCCGCCCGCGACGCGGGCGTACCAGAGCGAGTCCCAGCGGGCCGACAACAGCGTGTGCGGGCTGCTGCCCGCCACCGCGCCCCACGCGCCGAGCACGCCCAGAGCGAGCAGCCGGACGGCCGCGAAGGCGGCGAGCGCGGGCGCGGCCCGGCGGGGTCCGGGTTCCTTCACGGGCACCTCGTGGGTGGGGTCGGTTCTCACGCAGACGAGTATCGACGCCCCGACCGCGGGCCCCGGACGAGAACCACGGGCCGTGGCCGGGCGTGTACGGGGGAGTGAGGACATCGCGGGGCGAGTGGCGCACACCACACCGGGGCCGCCGTCGCGATGAGAGCTTGACCACGTGTCGGACACACGAACTCGCGTACGCTGACCCTTCACTCGCGAGTCGATGCCGGACCCCGTTGGACGCCGCCCAGCGCACCACGCGCGGCGCCACAACGACGCTGGTCCGCCGAGTGCGAGGGATCACCTGGGAGGTACACGCATGTCGGGGACGCACACGACCGGCGACGGGAACCCTTCCCTCCGGCAGCGGGTCCGCGCCGCCTCCGGCGGCGCCAACCGCTGGGCCGTCCTGGCCGTCCTGTGCGTCAGCCTCGTGCTCGTCGCGCTCGACGCGACGATCCTGCACGTGGCCGTCCCCTCCGTCACCGAGGACCTGCGCCCCGGCGCCGTGGAACTCCTGTGGATCGTCGACGCCTACCCGCTGGTCTGCGCCTCGCTGCTGATCCTCTTCGGCACCCTCGGGGACCGGGTCGGCCGCCGCCGGATCCTGCTCCTCGGCTACGGCCTCTTCGGCGTCGCCTCCGCGATCGCCGCCCTCGCCGACGACGCCCAGGTCCTGATCGCAGCGCGCGCCCTGCTCGGCATCGGCGGGGCGATGATCATGCCCGCCACCCTGTCGATCCTGCGTCAGGTCTTCCCCGACCGGCGCGAACGGGCGCTCGCCATCGGCATCTGGACCGCCGTCGCCGCGATCGGCGCGGCCGGCGGCCCCGTCCTCGGCGGCTTCCTCGTCCAGCACTACTGGTGGGGTTCCGTCTTCCTCATCAACATCCCGCTGATGGCCCTGATCCTGCCGCTCGGCCGCTGGCTGCTGCCCGAATCCCGGGGCGCGGCGGACGGCCCCTGGGACGTTCTGGGCGCGCTCATGGCCGCGGGCGGGGTCCTCGGCGGGGTCCTCGGGGTCAAGCGGCTCGGCGTCGAACGGCACCTCCTGGACCCCGGGGCGCTGGTGCCCCTGGCGCTCGGCGCGGCCCTGCTGATCCTCTTCGTGCGCCGCCAGAGGCGCCGCGAGCACCCGCTGATCGACATGCGGATGTTCTCCCGCGCCGCGTTCTCCACCTCCGTCGGCTGCATCGTGCTCGCCATGCTGGCGCTGGTCGGCCTGGAGCTGATCGCCGTCCAGTACCTCCAGCTGGTGCTGCGCCTGAGCCCGCTGGAGACCGGCCTGCGGCTGCTGCCGCTCACCTTCGCCGCCATGGCCGCCGGCGCCACCGGTTCGTACACCCTCCAGCGGGTCGGCCCGCGCAGGATGGTCTCGCTCGGTTTCGTCCTGACCGCCGCCGCCGTGCTGCTGCTGACGCTGATGGGCCAGCAGGACCGGCCCGTGCTGCTCACCGTCGGGTTCGTCCTGCTCGGCTTCGGCCTGCAGACGACCCTGTTCGCGGCCTACGAGTCCATGCTCAGCGAGGCCCCGGCGGACACCGCCGGCGGCGCGGCCTCCATAGGCGAGACCTCGTACCAGCTCGGCGCGGGCATGGGCATCGCCCTGCTCGGCAGCGTGATGAACGCCGCCTACGCGCCCGGCCTGACCGGCCTCCCCGGCGTTCCGGCCGACGCGGCGCGCGACGCCGCGCACTCGCTCGGCGAGGCCTACCAGGTCGCCGCACACCTCGGCGGGGCGGCGGGGGACTCCCTGCACGCCGCCGCCCGGCAGGCCTTCGTGCACGGGCTGCACGTCACGCTCCTGGTCAGCGCGGGCCTGCTGCTCGCGGGCGCCGTGATGGCGCTGAAACTGCCCCGCACGATGGACGGCGCCGAGCCGGCCGAGTGCGGCGACCCGGTCGCCGACGCCCTGCCCGCGGGGGCCGTACGCCTCCCCGCGCAGGCCGACGGCGCCGTACGCCTCCCCGCGCAGGCCGACGGAGA